>CAYTNO010000380.1:0-2680 GCA_964439125.1 uncultured Woeseiaceae bacterium
CGTTCAGCAGGAATTCGACGCGGGCCTGGCCGCCGCTGGCAAGGCCGTGCATGATGAGGCTTGCGACAAATGCCACTCGGAAGGCGGCGCAAACCCGGACGATGAGGCCGGTATTCTTTCAGGCCAGTGGATTGGCTATCTCGAAGCCACCTTCGCTGAATATGCGTCCGGCGCTCGCGAGCAAGACAAGAAAATGGGCGAGAAAATGGATGCCCTCAGCGATGCGGACACCACGGCGCTGATTCACTATTACGCTAGTCAGCAGTGACGGGTAGCTATACCGGAGACGTGAATTTCGAGAAGCTCTTCGCGTCCATCGATGCGATGGACACGGAGAGCTTTCTTGGTTTTATCCATGAAGATGCCACGTTTCGTTTTGGTTCTTCGCCAGCGGTCAAAGGTCATGCGGAAATTGGCGCGGCGGTTGGCGGGTTCTTCTCGTCGTTCGCAGCACTAAAACACGATTTGCAGCGCCTCGTTGCTGACGGCAATGCCGTCGTCTGCGAAGGCGAAGTGACCTATACCCGACACGACGGTAGTACGATCACGTTACCGTTTGTAAACGTCTTCGAAACTGACGACGGCCTCATTTCCCTTTACCGCGTGTACATCGATATTGGACCTCTTTTCGCCGAATAGCGGCAGCCCTTGTTTGTTGGGGGTATTCAACTTCGGAAAACCCGGATACCAAGTTCATCGCTATTGAAATATTACGCACAGTAGATTTGCTTTCTTTTAGAGATTTTCTGGACTACTGATGCGTACGCGTGAGCGTTCCCCGAACCGCCGAACCCTCTGGGCCGGTCGTGGAAAGTGCTGGCTTGCCTTAACAGCCGCGTTTTTCTGCCTGGCAGCCACCCCCACACCCGCCCAGGACAATGAAAAATGTCTTGAGTGTCATTCCGACGAAGAGCTCACGGGCTCCTTTGCAGGGGTGGAGAAGTCGATGTTTGTGGCCGAAAAGGCCTACGCGGCATCCATTCACAACGACATGGCCTGTGTGGAGTGCCATCAGGATCTGGATCCCAAAAAGCGTCGGCACTCAACGCGCAAGGATCTCGAGCTGGTCGATTGCAGCGGCTGCCACAGGCCTGAGGCCAATGCTCACAAACGTAGTCTGCATGGTGTAGCCGCAAAAGACGGTGATCCAATGGCCCCGGTCTGCGCCGACTGTCACGGCAAGCACGATATCCTGCCGGCCTCGGACCGCGACTCGCCGACGGCCGTAATGAACGTGCCGCTGCTCTGTGGAAGTTGCCACCGAGAGGGGTCTCCCGTATCCCGAACTCACGAGATCTCGCAGGAGAACATCCTCGAGCATTACTCGATGAGTATTCACGGTGAGGGCTTGTTCCGGCAGGGCCTCACGGTCACGGCCGTCTGCACTTCCTGCCATACGTCCCATGACATTCGTCCGCACACCGATCCGCGGTCGAGCATCCACGCAGACAATGTTGCTACGACCTGTACGACTTGCCACGGGCAAATCGAACAGGTGCACCGCAAGGTGATCGAGGGCAATCTGTGGACTGAAGATCCGGGCAAGATCCCGGCCTGCGTCGATTGCCATGCCCCACACAAGATTCGCGCCGTTTTCTACCCTGACGGTCTGGCTGACAAGGACTGTCTGACCTGCCACGGCCAGACGGACCTGACGATGACTCGCGATGGAGAGATTGTCAGCCTGTACGTCGACGAGCAGGCCAACGAGAGTTCGATGCACGCGGACACCGCCTGCGCACAATGTCACACGGACGTAACGGTCGCCGAGGAACGCGCCTGCGTGACCGTGCAGTCAGCAGTAGATTGCAGTATCTGCCACGCCGAACAGGTCACCGAGTACCAGGGCAGTGCGCACGGAACCCTGCACGCACAGGACGATTCGGACGCACCGACTTGCCAGGACTGCCATGCCAAACACGCCACACTCGGCAGTGAACTTCCGGTGTCGCCTACCTATCCTCGTAACGTCCCCACGCTATGCGGACAGTGTCATCGCGTCGGTGAACAGGCCGCGACACGGATCCACGCCAAAGTGGACGACATCGTGGGCAGCTATGAAGACAGCGTCCATGGTCGAGCCTTGGAGGCCGGCCTCATCGTGACGGCAACCTGCGCCGACTGCCACGGCGCACACTCCGAGCGCCCTCCCCAGGATCCGGAGTCAAGCGTGAACCCGCAGAATATCGCTGGCACCTGCGGTGCCTGCCACCACGGGATAGAGGAAACGTTCCGCACCAGCGTCCACGCGCCTGACGACCCGGATCCCGACAAAGAATATCCCACTTGCGAAGACTGTCATGCTTCGCACACGATCTCGCGCACTGAACAAGTGGGATTCCGCACACAGATGATGGAGCAGTGCGGCCGCTGTCACGAAGACCAGACCGAGACATTCTTCGATACATTTCACGGCAAAGTTTCACGCTTGGGCGGAGAGGGCGTCGCTAAGTGTTACGACTGCCATGGCACGCACGATATTCTCAGTCCGATCGACCCTGCCTCGCGGCTTAGTCGCGACAATGTGGTTGAGACTTGTGGCCAGTGTCACGAAGGATCTCACCGGCGTTTTGCCGGCTACCTGACTCACGCGACGCACCACGATCGCGTGAGCTACCCGTGGTTGTTCTGGTCCTTCTGGGGCATGACGGCGCTGCTGGTCGGTACGCTGACGTTCGCG
>CAYTNO010000381.1:0-2666 GCA_964439125.1 uncultured Woeseiaceae bacterium
GGTTTAATGCTGTCGAACCGATCGGCAGGCCAGTTGCCGGGTCGCCGGTCTCTTCGAGATATTCGAGGTGACCGTGAGCATGGCCAGTTTCGCCTTCTGCTGTTGAGCGGAAAACGGCAGCAACGTCGTTGTAGCCTTCTACATCAGCTTTCGCTGCAAAATACAGGTAGCGACGATTGGCTTGTGACTCGCCTGCAAATGCGTCTTTGAGGTTTTGTTCTGTTTTGCTGTCTTTCAGTGACATTTCGGATCCTTTCACTTGAGGAATATTGCTCAGTTAGACTCAGTCTAAGAGAGGCAACAATGTATGCCGGCGCTCGTTTGTTGTCAATCCGGGGAAGACACTACGAATTTGCCTAGTTCAACGTGTGCAGCTTGACCTCGACTAGCTTGACGGCGGCATCTTCCGGGTCATTGTTGATTTGGAAATTGAGCGACGTCATAAGTTCGAGCATCTTGAAATTATTGCTCAACACCGTGCCCTCCATCTTCTCAAGATGCCGATCCCGGGCAACTTCCATCAGGTTGCGCATCAATTTGTGGGCAATGCCCCTGTTTTGCCACTTGTCGGAAACCGCCAACGCAAATTCGCAGCTCGTTTTGTCCAGGTTGGTCACATAGCGGGCGACACCGATCTGCTCTTCGGCGGCGCCTTTCTGGACGACGGCAATCAGAGCCATCTCATTGTGATAGTCGATCTGCGTGAAGCGAACCAGCATTTCCTGACTCAGTTCCCGCAGCGAACTCATGAAGCGAAAATACTTGGATTCTTTGGACAATTCGCGCACGAATTTCGCTTCAATCTCCGCGTCTTCCGGCCGTATCGGTCTGATGACAATATCGGTGCCGTCATTGAGCTGGACTTTCTTCACGAGGTGCACCGGATAGGGATGTATGGCCAGGTGGTGATAGGGGTCGCTCGACGGTTTCGGGTAATCGACAACGATACGGGCGTCGACGGCCACAATGGCCTTTTCATCCATAATCAGCGGGTTGATGTCCATTTCCTGTATCCACGGCAACTCGCACGCCATACTCGAAACGCTGAGCAACACATCAATCAGCTGATCCATGTCGACCGCGGGCATGTGGCGGAACTCCGCCAGCAGTTTGGAGACCTTGGTCCGGTTGATCAGGTCCACGGCCAGTCGACGATTAAGCGGGGGCAGAGAAATCGCCGAATCGCCCATGATTTCCACGCTCGTGCCGCCACTCCCGAAGCTGATCACCGGGCCAAATACGGGATCCCTGATGATTCCTATCATGAGCTCCCTGCCATTCGAGCTGCGGTACATCTTCTCGATCGTGACTCCTGAAATTTTCGCTTCAGGTACGTTTAGCGTGACCTGGTCGATCAGCTGCCGGTAAGTACCCCGTACTTCCTGTGCCGAATTGATGTTGAGTCTTACGCCGCCGGCATCGGACTTGTGGGATATATCGGTGGAAAGCACCTTCATCGCGATCGGAAAGCCGATGGATTCGGCAGTGACGAGAGCCTCGGTTGCCGAACGGGCAACGGCGTTTCGAACAGTCGGGATACGGAACGCATTCAATACCGCCATGGATTCCGTTTCGGTCAGGATTTTTCGCTGCTCTGTCAGAACCGCCTCTATGATGAGGCGCGCACCTTCGGCATCCGGTGTTTCCTGGCCCCTGGTCAGCCGGGCGGGCGTCTGCAACAGAAGTCGTTGGTTACGGTTGTATATCGCGAGGTATGAAAACGCGTCTACGGCGTTTTCCAGCGTACGAAAGTCCGGAACTCGTGCATTATTAAAAAGCCGGCGAGCCTCTTCTACCTGCGCCCCGCCCATCCAGCTGGTCACGATCGGCTTGCTGCTTTTCTGCGCTGATTTGATGACCGCCGCCGCCACTTCTGTCGGCCGCGTCATCGCTTGCGGAGTCAGGATTACAATCGCACCATCCACGCCGGGGTCTGCAAGGCAGATATCCACCGCCTGTTGATATCGCTCTGGTGGCGCGTCGCCAATGATGTCGACAGGATTGTTGTGTGACCAGACATCCGGAAGTACTTTGTCCAGCGCGGCCATGGTTTCAGAGCTGAGCGAACTTAACTCGATACCCCGGTCAGTAGCCCGGTCTGCTGCCATGACGCCTGGACCCCCGCCGTTTGTGATGATCACGAGGCGCTCGGATGCAACTCGATAGTGCGCAGACGACAGCGTCTTGGCTGCTCCGAATAGCTGGCCGATGGTGTCAACCCGCAGCACGCCGGATCGCGACAATGCAGCGGAAAAGGTCTCGTCGCTGCCTACTAACGCTCCCGTGTGTGACATCGATGCTTCCGCACCGGCCGCATGACGTCCGACTTTCAATGCTATGACGGGTTTGACGCGCGCCGCTGCACGCAAACTGCTCATGAAGCGCCGCGAGTTATTGATGCCTTCGATATACAGCAGGATGGCTTTGGTGGCGGGATCCGAAACCAGGTAGTCGAGGTAGTCTCCAAAATCCAGGTCTGCAGCGATACCTGTTGAAACTACCGCTGAAAATCCGATGTCGTTCTTTTCCGCCCAGTCGAGAATGGCCGTGCATATGGCGCCCGACTGGGACACGAAGGCCAAATTGCCAGGCTTCGCGTTGTTGTTGCCAAACGTGATGTTGAGTCCTTTGTCGGGACGGATGAGACCGAGGCAATTGGGACCCAT
>CAYTNO010000382.1:0-2666 GCA_964439125.1 uncultured Woeseiaceae bacterium
CGGCAGGGCTATCTCCGAAAATGGCTCGGCGGTTAGTGTCTTTTTGCGGGCGCGCCGCTTCGAGGGCGGAGAGCCCACTATCGGTATCACCGTCAGTTTCTGGTGACATTAAAGCCAAAGCCGCAAGTACAGCCCGCATCGAGGTCATTACATCGCGTTCAACCTGGTCAAGGGATGACAACCCCAGCATTGTGAGGGTCTCCTGAAGGTCGCGAATGTCAGTCTGGTGCAGCGCGAGGTAGTGCACCAGGTTCAGTGCGCCATAGCGAAAATCAGGGTGAACTGCTGCGAGCTCTTCTGCGTAACGAGATTCAAGCTCAATGGCGTCGTCGTAGATCGACAGCAGCTGAGCCCTGAGCTGCGCAATGTCGATAGATTCAGCCATAAACACCCTCCCAAAGCCCTGTTGTAGAGCATTATTAGGCCGGAAGCTGTTATGGAATGCACCTATACGGTGCCTGCAAATCAGGTTTCGAGGTAATTCGCGTAGGTGCTGACGTACTTGGCCGCATTGTCAGCCGAAATAAGCACGGCTTTGCCCGTCGTATTATCAAACTGTCTCGCGGCGTGAAGAAGCGCTCCGGTAGTTGGTCCGACCATGATGCCTTCGGTTCTCGCGACCTCGATGCCGGCCTTGTACGCCTCTTCGTCGGTGACCGAGATGAGGTCATCGAGAAGATCGCGATCGAGAATTTTGGGGAAGTGCTCGTCCGGCAGTCCGGTGATGCGTTTCAGGCCAGACAGGCTGTGGTGGCGAGTGGCTGGCTCCACACCGATGATCTTGACGTTCGGGTTCTTCTCTTTAAGGTACTGGCCAACGCCACTGATCGTGCCGCCTGTGCCAATGCCGGCAAAGAAATAATCGATTTCGCCGTTGGTCTGTCGCCAGATCTCCGGGCCGGTCGTGCAGTAGTGCGCTGCTACATTGAGCTCGCTCTCGTATTGGTTCGGACTGACGTATTTGCCGTTGTAGGCGTCACTTTCCACCATACTCTTGACGACGCCGCGTGCTCCTTCGGTAGGGAACAACGGGCAAAGCTCGTCTTCCACCTCTATCAGTTCGGCACCGAGAAAACGCAGTAGAGCCTTCTTCTCTTCGGGCGTGCCATCGGGAACCGCTATTTCGATCGGCGTGTTTTGTGCGTTGGCCATTGCCGCAAGGGCGATGCCCGTGTTGCCGGCGGACGGCTCGACGAGGGACTGGTCCGCCTTTATCTGCAGATCTTTCAGCATGTAGAACGCTGTGCGATCCTTGATGGATCCAAACGGATTAAGACCCTCAAGCTTGAGTAGCATCTCGAAGTTTCTATTTGGGTTAAAGCGCTCACTGAGCCGAATCATCGGCGTGGGATTGTCCGGATTCGGAATCAGATCGAGGATGCTGTCATAGACTCTGCGTGATGCCGACACCGGCGCCTCAACCTGGTCGCTTTGTGGAGCAAGTTCGAGACCTGTAACGTCCAGAACGTCGTCTGATTGGGCAATGTTGAATGCTTCGTTTGGCACGGGCTTCGCCTGAGTTCGATAGTCGTCTTTTAGTGTATATGCGAAAAACGCATATACAACGCTGTGGTCATAGCGTTTGGTTATGGCTGTATTCGATCAGGCTCTAAGCGATCTTGCTGCGGTCATCGAGAACGTAGAGCTGCCAGAGGTCTTTGCGCGTCATATGCAGAAATGGGCGCATGGCGAGTACACCGGTCTTGCCGATACTTCCCTCGAGGTATTTCATCTCCGTGAACTTCTCCTGGGTACGCTCGCCAACAGGAGCATCCAGGCCGTTTTCGCGCATCATTAGTACGCCCTTGGCGCGCAACGCGAGCTCGGTATACAGACGCAGGTAGCAGAGCATGTCGACGACCACCGGGCCTTCGAACTTGTTGCGCAGGTCGCTCAGGAAGCGCCCAATCTTGGTGGTCGTAAAGTCACCGGAGTTAATTTCCTGCAACAGCCGCGCGTCGTCGTCGAAATCGACCTCCAGCCATTCATGCATGTGAACGGCGCTTCGTTGGAATACGAAGTAGAGTGCCGGCGGTAGCAGTGCGAGATCGGCGACTGTCATCAGGAGCGGTGGCAACACAAAATGGTTAAAGAACGAATGAAATGTCATCGCCGCGACCAAACCAGGAAAATACAACAACGGGTTGATCTTCATGTTTCGCTCTGTGATTGTCTGTGACAAGATCGCGAAGATAGCGGTTACGCCGCCGTGCATTATCGCCGTGCCAAAGCCACGCACTACCCAGACGCCAACATGTGCATCACCCGCGGTTTGCAGGTAGAGAAAGTTTTCAACGACTGCAAAACCCGTACCAACGGCAAAACCCATAATCGCGCTGTCGACGAGAAAGCCTATTCGGTTCATCCGAAAGAGCAGGACGATGACCAGTGCCTTCAATACCTCTTCACTAACGGGAGACACGTAACGTGTGAAGGTCCGGAAATCGATGTGCAGCTGATCGAGCAGGAAGCCGTTTATGAAGTAGGCGAGAACGGCGGCGAATGCTCCGGCGACGATGACCCACAAAACGGTCTTAAGTCCTACGAGTTTGTAGCTGTCCATATACAGAAGGACAAAGAGAAAGCTCAGGACAGGTATCAGGCCAAGAGGAGCCCGTATGAGGATTTCGGTGGACATACGCCCATCATAGTATTTTTAGCGACAC
>CAYTNO010000383.1:0-2664 GCA_964439125.1 uncultured Woeseiaceae bacterium
ATACGAACCGGTCAGTCGACGCCAGGAATTCGAGGTGCATGCGGCGCTTCGTGACGCCTCTGTCCACGTCTTTGACGATAGTCTGATGCACAACCCTGAAAAGGTGAAGACGCTCAGTGGATCTCCTTATCGTGTGTTCACACCGTTCTGGAAGGCCGCCAGTGCGGTCGGTGACCCGCCGACCCCACAACCTGCTCCGGAATCAGTCAATTTCGCGCGCAGTTTGCCCGAGTCCCAGCGCTTGTCGGAGTTGGATCTTCTACCGACTTCGGTGGACAGAAATGAGAATCTGAGCGCAGCATGGGTTCCCGGGGAATCGGCGGCGCTGAGCCGCATCGACGAGCTCGAGTCGACACTGAGTCACTACGACCGACATCGCGACAGACCCGATATAGACGGCACATCCCGGCTATCACCCTATCTGTATTTTGGTGAAATCAGCGTACGGCAGGTCTGGCAAGCAGTACGTCAGCTGGAGCTGCTGCTGCGGTCTGCGACTGCCAGTTCAGCGCTGCTGCGCCAGCTGTATTGGCGCGACTTCAGCACCTATCTGCTCTATCACTTCCCGACCCTGCCGGATAAGCCGTTGCGCAGCGAGTTCGAAGGCTTTCCGTGGTTGGACAACGAAGCAGAGCTGCAGGCCTGGCAGCAAGGGATGACGGGTTATCCAATTGTCGACGCCGGCATGCGCCAGCTCCGGCAAACCGGATGGATGCACAATCGTGTGCGCATGATTGCGGCTTCGTTCTTGGTCAAGGATCTTCTCATACCGTGGCAAAAAGGTGCCGCATGGTTTCTGGATACTTTAGTAGACGCCGATCTTGCCAATAACTCGGCCAGCTGGCAGTGGGTTGCAGGATGCGGCACGGACGCTGCCCCGTACTTTCGAATTTTCAATCCGACTCTGCAGGGCAAAAAATTCGACCCGAACGGAGACTATGTACGCAGATGGGTTCCGGAACTGAGCGAAAAGGCGCAGTCGGCATACCCGAGACCGATCGTCGATCACGGCATCGCGCGAAAAAAAGCCCTGGAGGCGTATCAGTCTATTAAAGGAATGCGAACTTCAAAACTTGCCCCGTGATCATCGGTCGGGAGCAACTTGAGTGAGCCCGAATGGGCTTTGACCACAATGGTCGCCAGGTACAGGCCAAGCCCGGTGCCGCCGGACTCACGCGCGCGCGATGCATCGTCGCGATAGAAAGGTTCGCCGATATTCGCCGCCTGACCGTCTGACAGACCGGGGCCATGATCCGTAACCGTCATGACAAGCTCGCTGTCCGTCGCTGAGATCGCTAGCTCCACCAAACCGTCTTCCGGCTGCGAGTACCGCAGCGCATTGCCGATCAGGTTCTTAAGCAGCAAGCCGATCCTCGCTTCATCGATATACGCGGAGATACGCTCGGTTGGCAGGCTAACGCTGAGCCGGTTTGCTTCCCGTGCAAAGTAATTATCAAGCAGTTCGCTTATCAGCTCCCCCACTATCACTTGCGTACGGGTCAGCTGCGTGTGCCGGCTGTTGAGCCGCTCAGCCTCGAGCAGCGAGATTACGATTTTCTCCATCTCGGCTATTTCTGTCTTCAGGCTCTCGACATTGTGTGAATCGTCGAAGAACTCGAGTTCCAGGCGCATTCTTGAGAGAGGCGAACGCAGCTCATGGCTAATCCCGAGCAACAGAGATCGCTTCGCATCCAGCATGCTCTCCACATCGCCCGCCATCCTGTTGATATCGGTTGCAAGATCGCCGAGTTGGTCACCGCGTACGTTCGAGGTACGGAAATCGAAGTTACCCTGGCCAATATGCTCAGCTCCCTCACGAATCGTCTGGATCGGCCGAAATAGCCAGGTAACGGCGGCATAAGCGGCCAGCAGAAAGGACAAACCCAGACCCAGAACGAGCGTGACAAGCCCTGGCCCTTCAACCACGTCCGAGATTCTCGGCGTCGAGACGACGACCTCGTAATCGCCCTGTCGCATGCGGAGGAAATCATGGTTGTCCAAGCCGGCGAAGTCGACGCCCTGAAGCTCGCCAGCCCACGCGCCCGGATCGTTGCTGAAATTGGGACTGGACGCAAAATCGAGTTGCTCAAGTCTCGGAAACGCCGGATCTGACGCCCAATCGATATCGGGACCCAGAATCCGAATGTCGACTGGGACTTGTTCCGTAATTGCGATCGCACGATCGATGCGCGGCGGAACACCGATGTCTTCGCGCACGTAGCTCACATGCAGGGACAAGTGCCCGCTGATTAGCCCACGTATTTCATCGCTATTGTAAAAGCGCTGTATTGCTTTGAACGTACCAAATACGAACAAGCCGCCCAAGACGATGAATATCGCCAGGAGGCGAAATGACACGGAACGGGTCAGACGGTTAAGCATCAGTCAGAAGTGTGCCCACGAACGAATAGCCGCGACCCCATATGGTTTGGATGAAGCGTGGCGGCTTGACCGAATCGCCAAGCTTCTGGCGCAAACGGCTAATCATGATATCGACGGATCTCGTCAGGATTGCCGCATCAATGCCCCGTAGTTCGCTAAGAATATCGTCGCGGGAAAGCTTGCGCCCATGCCTGCGTGCGAGAATCAGGAGAAGTTCATACTCCATCGACGTCAAGTCAACCAAACTACCGTCAACGCAAGCCGTTCGAGCTTCGGTATCGA
>CAYTNO010000384.1:0-2663 GCA_964439125.1 uncultured Woeseiaceae bacterium
GCGAAAATGTGGTTATCGTGATCGAAGGCAATATCAGCCAGGAAACTAAAGACAAGGTGCTGGCAATAGCCGGGGTGTCGGGATCGCTCGACAAACTGGGGTCTGGTAGTAAGGCATATTATTTCGTTGGCGAGAACGATGACCACGACGGATATTCGAACATCGATATCGATATTGATTCGTTTGATGATGGTGCCTATTTCAGTTTTGTCGTTAAGAACAAGATCCTGGTCGCTGCGACAGAAGCAGACATGAAGACGATGATTGCGAATAAGGGCAAACATCCGGGCGCAACAAGTTCGAATGGCGCTCTGTTCGTGCTAAGTGCTGAACGAAGCTTGATGCAGGCCGGTGTTAGAGCCGGAGACCTGGGAGATGACCTCGACTGGGATTCCAACATTCTGCGAAATACCGAGCAGGTTGCGCTGATCGTCGCAGACGAGAAGGGCAAAATAGCTGTTGAAGCCCAGCTCAGGACAACAGAGAAAGAAATGGCCGATTCACTGGCGAGTATTGTGCGGGGTCTGATCAGTTTACAAATATTTAATGACGGCCTGGATCCAGAGATCGCTTCGCTGCTGCAAAATACCAGCGTCGCTACCGATGGCACGGCGTTAACCATCAAGATCGCAATGGATCCCGAAACCGTTATGGAATTCATCGACTAGTCGTAACAAAGCAGAGCGGAGCAGGCGTGAGTAACGAGGCGGCACTCATAGTGGCGGCGAAAAACGGGTCGGCGAATGCGTTCGCCGACCTTGTGCGTTCATACCGTGAAGGCCTGCTGCGTTTTCTTCTGACGCGCTCTTCCAGTTATGCCGACGCGGAGGACGCGCTGCAGGACACATTGATCAACGCCTATCGATACCTCAACAGCTACGACCCAAGATGGCGCTTCAGCACCTGGCTGTATCGCATTGCCATCAACAATGCGGCGAAAAATTACTCACCACCGACAGTAGAACTCGGCGATCTGAGCGATGCAGAAAATGATCCGCTGCTGCATTGCATCGCCGCATCAGAAAGGTCGAATTTGTGGGTGACGGCACGTCGCCTGTTTAGCGATGAGGTGTACGCAGCGATGTGGCTTCGCTATGTCGAAGACATGTCGGTCAAAGACATTTCCGCCGCCCTCGAACGCTCCGTGTCGTGGACAAAGGTCAATTTGTTACGGGGCCGAAAAGCGCTCGATGCTGATCTAAACCGCGAAACAGCGGCTACTGAGAGAAAAGCCTATGGATAAGCTCGCCAAACGACTGCGCGACGACGCAGATCAAATTGAATGTGCGGTATCTGATGAACTCAATGACCGAATTGAAGCGTCATTGCAGGGAATCCAGGTACAAGCGGCTCAAAAACCGGCTGCAGAATCGCGGCCAGCGTCGTTCTGGTGGGCCAGTAGCCTGACCGGTGTTGCAGTTGCTGCAACAATTATTGTGGCTATCAACTTGCAGACCCCGGAACCGCAACCGGTCAGTACCGAGCCGGCTGCATCGGCGCTCACGGTGCCCAGCATCGAGTGGAATGCCCAGTCAGCGGTGCTGACAAGGCCTCTGCAGCAGGAAATCGAGGACCTGCAGTCGGACCTTGAAAAGGCCGAAGAGGCTGTCAAACAAGACATAGAGCGCCTCTTTTAGTATATTTCGGTTTATACGTACAAAAAAAGACTGGCATCGGCTCCGCTGTTGCCGGCGAGAAAATTCGCGTTGGCCAACAATAGGATGCTTGAAGTATGCCTTTAGCTGTTGTCTTGATTCTGCTCGTTGTCGGTTCCGTCGTTTTTCATCTTGTAAGTCCCTGGACGTTTACCGAGTTGGCTTCCAACTGGGGTCTGATCGATTTCACAATCGACATCACGTTTTGGGTGACCGGCACCGTTTTTGTCCTCGTGAACCTGTTCATGGCGTACTGCGTCATCAAATTCCGCTACAAAAAGGGTGCTCGTGCGACCTATGAGCCGGAGAACAAAAAGCTGGAAACGTGGCTGACTGCTGTAACCGCAGTGGGTGTTGCGGCCATGTTGACGCCGGGATTGTTCGTCTGGGCAAGTTTCGTCAACGTTCCCGAAGATGCCATCGAGGTTGAGGCCGTTGGTCAGCAATGGCATTGGACGTTTCGTTATCCGGGCGACGATGGCAAGTTCGGTGAGGTCGATGCCGAGCGCATTACTGGCGACAACCCATTTGGCATGGATCCGGACGACCCCAATGGCCAGGACGACATTCTTGTCTATAGCCCCGAAGCGCATATTCCGATTGATCAGCCCGTCAAATTTCTGCTGCGTTCCAAGGACGTCTTACACGATTTTGCCGTGGCGCAATTTCGCGTCAAGATGGATCTCGTTCCAGGCATGGAAACGTTTCTCTGGCTGACGCCGACGAGACTCGGTCGCTTCGAGATATTGTGTGAGGAGCTCTGCGGTATTGCTCATCACACAATGCGTGGCGCCGTCGTAGTCGACGAGCCGGAGGAGTATGCGAGCTGGATAGCGAAGCAATCCACATGGGCGCAAAACAGCATGAAGGTCGCTGGCAATGCTCAGGTCGGTTCCGCGCAGTTCATTGTATGCGCTGCATGCCATGGCCAGCAGGGTGAGGGTATGGCGGCATTGAATGCACCCAAGATTGCAGGTCAGAGCGCCTGGTATCTGAAGCGCCAGCTAC
>CAYTNO010000385.1:0-2661 GCA_964439125.1 uncultured Woeseiaceae bacterium
ACCGGGGTGTTGATGCTTACCTTGCTGCTCGGTACAGTTAGCCTGAGCATGCTCGGGTCGATTGGGGCAGCACTAACCGTTGGGCTGCATCGTGCGACTGCATTGCTCAGCCTGCTAATCCTTCCGCTCGCAATGCCGGTACTTATTTTTGGTGCCCGAACCGTTTCTCTGGTGGCGTCCGGGGACATTGTTGCGGGTGGTCTCTATTTTCTTGCGGCTTATGCTGTGTTAGTTGTATCACTTGCACCGTTTGCAACAGCTGCCGCATTGCGGATCAGTAACGAGTAGAATCCCCCTCCATGTGGAAATTCATACACAAGTTGGCGTCGCCGCCACACTTCTACAGCCTTGCCCCGAAACTGGTGCCATGGTTTGCCGTGCCTGGCTTACTGTTGGCCGCCTACGGCGTTTACGCAGGGCTTTTTCTCGCACCGGCTGACTACCAGCAAGGTGATGCGTTTCGCATCATCTATATTCATGTGCCGTCGGCGTATCTGTCGATGATGGCCTACATGATTATGGCGGTCAGCGCTGCTATCGGACTTATCTGGCGTATCAAGCTTTCGCATGCGGTTGCCGCTGCAGCAGCGCCGCTGGGAGCGTGGTTCACTTTTCTGGCGCTGGCTACCGGGTCTATCTGGGGCCGGCCGATGTGGGGCACATGGTGGGAGTGGGGCGACCCACGATTGACATCAGAACTCATTATGCTGTTCGTCTACTTCGGCTATATGGCTTTACGCGCAGCCATCGACGATACGGCCAAGGCGGACAAAGCCAGCGCTGTGCTTGCGCTCGTCGGTGCGGTTAATGTGCCGATCATTCATTTTTCGGTCGAGTGGTGGAGCTCGCTGCATCAGGGAGCAACGCTGCTGCGCAAGGACGGTCCAGCAATGGATCCTGAGATGTTGTACCCGTTGCTCGCCATGATTCTGGCGTTCACATTCTTATTTGGGGCGCTGCTAATGCGCCGTGTCAGAACAGAAGTGCTATTCCGCGAGCGTCGCACGCGCTGGGTTAAAGAGATGGTGTTGTCTGCAAAAGGACGAAGTTAATGGAAGGACTGACGATGGGCTCATACGGTGCTTATGTATGGAGCTGTTTCATAATGTGTGGGCTGGTGTTTCTCATTTGCGACTGGCGGGCACGATCCCTGCAACGCAAGGTCTACCGCGATATTGAAGTGCGTATCATGGCGCTGGGAGACGAGCTATGAAGCCCAGGCAGCAACGCATGCTGACCGTCGGGCTTGTAGTCGTTGGCGTCGCCATCGCCGCATTGTTCACCTTGCAAGCGTTAAAAGACAACATGATGTTTTTCGTCAGCGTTTCTGACGTAGTAGCCGGGGAGTATCCGCAGGGTCGCAACTTTCGGCTTGGTGGCCTGGTTTTGGCCGGTAGTGTCGAGCGTGCGGAGGATTCACTCGAAATGACATTCAAGGTCACAGACCTGCGTTGCGAAGTACCGGTTAGTTATACCGGTGTTTTGCCAGATCTGTTTCGTGAAGGTCAGGGCGTTGTCGCACATGGCCGTCTTGATGACAGTGGCGTATTTATCGCCGATACGATTCTTGCAAAACATGACGAAAATTACATGGCGCCCGAGGTCGCAGATTCGCTTGTGGATCATGTTGCCGACCAAACGGAACCGCTGAGTGAATATTTGACCGGGTGTGGTGAAGAACAGTGATTCCTGAGATTGGTCATTTCGCGCTGATTCTGGCGCTGGCGCTGGCGCTTGTGCAGGGTACCTTGCCCCTTATCGGTGCTCATAAAAATAACGCAGCTCTAATGTCGGTGGCGCGCTCATCGGCCATCGGTCAGCTGCTGTTTGTAGCGGTCGCTTATGCGTGCTTGACGTGGGCATTTCTGCAAAACGATTTTTCGGTGTTGTACGTCGCGAATCACTCGCAGCTTTCGTTGCCGACGATGTACAAAATATCCGCCGTTTGGGGCGGTCATGAAGGTTCCGTGTTGCTTTGGATTCTTTTGCTGGCAGCGTGGACCACGACAGTGGCATTTTTCAGCCGCAGTCTGCCTGAGAATTTCGTGTCTCGAGTTATCGGCGTACTCGGGTTGCTGTCCATCGGATTTATTCTGTTTGCTCTACTGACGTCGAATCCATTTGATCGACTGATCCCGGCGCCGCTGGACGGTAACGATCTGAATCCTTTGTTGCAGGATCCGGGCATGGCTTTCCACCCGCCGCTTCTGTATGTCGGCTACGTTGGTTTTTCTGTTGCGTTCGCATTTGCGATAGCTGCCATGTTGAGCGGCACTATCGACCAAAGATGGACGAAGTGGACGCGACCGTGGACAACGATGGCGTGGGTGTTTCTGACTATCGGTATCGCGTTAGGCAGTTGGTGGGCTTACTACGAACTGGGCTGGGGCGGTTGGTGGTTCTGGGATCCGGTTGAGAACGCGTCGTTCATGCCGTGGCTTGTCGGTACAGCGCTCATTCACTCGCTGGCTGTTGCCGAGAAGCGTGGTCTCTTCAAGAGTTGGACTTTGCTGCTTGCGATCGCTGCATTCTCACTGAGCCTGGTCGGCACGTTTCTTGTTCGTTCGGGAATCATCGTGTCGGTGCATGCTTTCGCTACGGATCCGACGCGCGGAATTTTCATTCTCGGGTTTCTTGGGGTGGTCGTACTCAGCGCGCTGG
>CAYTNO010000386.1:0-2661 GCA_964439125.1 uncultured Woeseiaceae bacterium
AGGACGGCCATATCAACATCGCTGCCAACAAGCAGGAGCAGTGGGAGTCGGTCTGTGACGTGCTCGGTTTGCCGGATCTCAAGACCGATCCGCGCTTCCAGAAACGCGATGTCCGCAAACAGAACCGCAAGGCGTTGACGCTGCTACTCGAGGCGAAACTGATACAACGCGGAACGCAGGAGTGGGTGGAATTGCTCAACGCGAATGGTGTGCCGAGCGGCGCAATCCTGAGCCTCGAGGACGCATTGAAGCAGCCACAGATTGAACACCGCGAGACTTTGAAAGACGTACCGATCGAGGGCATCGGCACCGTTCCGCTGTTTACATTGACTGCGAAGTTCGATCAAACGCCAGGGGATATTACGTCGCCGCCACCGCGGCTATCGGCACACACCGCTGAAGTATTGGCGGGCATCGGTATCGCAGAGGATGAACTGGCTGATCTAAAAGCGAAGCATGTTATCTGACAGCCACTGAGTGAAGGAGATAGATATGGGCATGACCTACGTACAGAAACTGCTCGCGCGAGCCTGCGGGACGGCGGTAGTGGAGACAGGGGATGTCCTCGAGCTGCCAGTGAACCTGGCGATGTCGCACGAGAACGCCGCACTCGTTATCAACCAATTCAACGAGATCTTCCGCGATACCGGGCGGGAGGCACGGGTATGGGATCCGGAAAAAATTGCGATCATCTTCGACCACCGCGTACCCGCGGAATCATCGAAGACGGCGACCAACCAGAAAAAGATTCGCGATTTTGTCGCGGCGCAGGGGATTGCCAGGTTCCACGACATCCGCGGCGATGTGGGTGGCATTTGCCACCAGATCCTTCCAGAAAACGGTTACGTGCGACCCGGTCATGTATTGGTGGGCACCGACAGCCATACGACCACACACGGTGCGCTCGGTGCCTTTGCGTTTGGCATCGGCGCCACGGAGATGGCCGCGGTCTGGGCATTGGGGAGTATCTTAAATGTCGAAGTGCCGGGCACCATCAAGGTAGTTGTTAACGGTGAGTTCCCGGATGGCGTCTACGCCAAGGATCTGATCCTGCACCTGGTCGGTCTGCTCACGGCCGAGGGCGCAAACTTCAAGATGATCGAGTTCCACGGGGACACGATCCGCAGCCTGCCGACTTCGGGCCGCCTGGTGCTATGCAACATGTCGGTGGAAGCCGGCGCGACCGGAGGCGTCGTACCGCCGGATGAGGAAACGTGCCGTTACCTGCGGGACGAGGCCGGCGTTGATGATGAATTGGATCTGTTCGCTCCGGATGAGGATGCGGTGTACGACCGGGTAGTGGAGATCGATGCTACGCAGCTTGAACCGCAAATTGCCTGCCCGCACACGGTGGACAACGTCAAACCGATCGGTGAGGTGAAGGGCAGAAAGATCGACCAGATCGTAGTGGGCTCGTGCACGAATGGACGTCTTGATGATATCGAGATTGTCGCGCGAACCCTAAAGGGCAAGCAGGTGGCGGAGGGGACGCGCATGCTCGTGTTCCCGGCATCGTGGCGAATTTACAATGATGCGTTGAACGCCGGTTACCTGAGCGACTTGATCGCGGCCGGCGCCGTAGTCTGCAATCCGGGCTGTGGGCCTTGCCTTGGCATTCATCAGGGGGCGCTGGGTGACAACGAGACTGCGCTCGCCACGACGAATCGCAATTTCAAAGGCCGTATGGGTAACCCGGGAGCCGAGGTGTTCCTGTGCTCACCAGTGGTGGCAGCGGCGAGCGCGTTGACCGGCGTAATTTCCGACCCGAGGGAGGTGAACTAAAATGGACAAAGGCAAAGTTGTACTGAAACTCGATAACGATATTTCGACGGACATCATCTACCCGGGCCGATTCATGGCGACGGTGCTACCGACGGAGACGCCGCAGTTCGCCTTCGCGGACAATACCGAATTCAATCAGGCGCTCAAGGACAAGCAGTTCCCCGCGGGAAGCTTCATCGTGGCCGCGGATAATTTCGGCTGCGGTTCTTCACGCGAACAGGCCGCGTCCTGCATTAAGGGTTACGACCTGATCGTCGTGGCCCGAAACTTCGCGAGGATATTCCTGCAGAACTCGATAAACGTCGGTCTGCAAATGATCATCTGCCCGGATATCGATGCCGAGGAGGGCGATGAACTGGAGGTCAGGGACAACGAGGTCTGCAACCTGACCTCTGGCAAGTCTTTCGCAATCGAACCGCTGCCGAAGGCTCGCCAGGCCATCATCGACGCGGGTGGTCTAATCCCTTACGCGCGGCGACTGCTACTTGAGCGCGTAGCGTAAGGTTTGCCTTAAGCCACATCACGCGTACCGGTGTGAACACTGTCGGAATGGCATGAGCCACGCCGTCGCTGCTTTACAACTGAACGTCCGCTTTCTGGACTTACCGCGGTCCATATGACGCTAACGATCTGCGCGACCAGCATTAGCAAGATCGCGAATCCCAGATCAGCGAGCGTCCAGTCGAAAAGGCTATTACTTCGATTTTGTGCCAAATGGCAGACATCATTTCATCCTGAACGCAATGAAGGATCTAAGATCATTCGTTACACTGAGCAGACTGACGTATATTTAATTGATAAAGCAAAAATCTGATTTTAAGAGGCACAAATGGAAGAAATTACTGCATTCACAAAAATCCTCGAAGTTCTCCGTGCTCA
>CAYTNO010000387.1:0-2652 GCA_964439125.1 uncultured Woeseiaceae bacterium
GACCCCTATACCATTAATCAGAACGCGATCGGCTCCCACAACTACCGCTCAACCGGCATGACTGCTGAGCTAAACTGGAGTTTCGATACGATGACGTTGACCACCGTTACCGGCTGGGATGATTTTGAACGTCGCGACCTTCTTGACGAAGACGCAGGCCCAACAGTTGCGCTCGACAATGTACGTCAATCCGACGTGAACCAGTTTTCTCAGGAAATCCGTCTCGTGTCCGATAACGAAACAGGGCCACAGTGGTTGGCTGGATTCTACTATTCCACCGACGAGCTTGAGGGCTCGCCATCATTCGACTCTGGGGGACGCCAGGATTTCTCAAAGATGGAAACTGACACAATAGGCATTTTTGGCCAGGTCGAATTTCCGGTCAGAGATGACTTGTCGCTGACCGTTGGAGGGCGCTGGACTGACGTTGAACGAGATTTTTTCTATCAGACAAACGGATTCGGCGCCGCACCGGAGCTTCTAGCCGGAATATCGAGTAATTTTTCGGACAGCGATTATTCGGCGCGGCTGGCGCTCGACTGGCACGTCAACAATGACACACTGGTTTACGGCAGCATTTCCCGTGGTTTCAATGCCGGGACATTCAACAGTCAGTTTCTGGCTACCGTGGAGAACACTCTGCCGACGAATTCCGAATCAATGGTGGCCTACGAAGTTGGAGTGAAATCCACGCTAGCCGGTGGTCGGGCCAATTTTGAAGCTGCGGTGTACCACTATGAATTTAGTGACCCACAGGTCGTTGCCGTCGAGCCGTTGAGCAATATATCCGCAAACTTTCTGATCAATGCGGATGACGCCACCCTCACAGGTGCTGAATTGCAATTTCGGGTACTACCAACTGATTGGCTGGATTTTAATCTGGGCGTCGCGTACATCGATAGTGAATATGGAAGTTTGATCACATCTGTTGGTGGTACCGGAACGGGCAGCCCGTTCCCATACGACGCACCGATTTTTGGCTCTACGGCCGTACAACTCGCCGGTAACCAATTTCCAAACCATCCAGAATTGAGTATCAACTCTTCAGCCCGAGTCACGTTTGCAGTCAATGATAGCTGGAATTTTGCGGGCAACTTAGACTTCTTATGGGAGGACGATATTCCCAGGGATTTGCTCGGCGCACGAGCACTGTTCACAGAATCTCACATCGACGTCGATTTAAGATTGGCCTTGCAATCGACTGACGATATGTGGGACGCGGCGATCTGGGTGCGAAATCTAACTGATGAGACGTACCTGACAGAGGCCTATGAGGTGCTCGGTTTTGGCTTCTTTATCGCAGCGGGGAACTACAATTATCCGCGCACCTACGGTATTGACCTGACACGGCGTTTCTAGTCGACAATATGAAACTGAGAATAACTCGCACGTTCGTAGGTGCCTTAGCGATTTACACGGCGGGCGGGTTGTTCTGGGCATTTCTCCCGTTCTTTGTTGGCTTGCAAATCAGTACCGGCGGCCTTACACAGGCGGAGGCCGGCTCAATGGGGTCGGCCTACTTGGTAGGCTTTTCGATCGCGTCGTTGTCTGCACTGTGGTGGATTGCCCGTTTCAATTGGAGAGCGCTGATTCCGGTGGGCGCTGCGGGCGTTGTTGCGGCGCTAGTTGTACTGGCAGGTTCAGATTCATACCTTCTTAGCGTCGCTTCCGTGTTGATCGTCGGCGTCATAATGGGTGGGCTGTGGACCATTGCGTATCGTATTTTCAGCGCATCGCCCGATCCTGAACGAAGTTTCGCGACAGGCATTGTGGTGTCCTACACTATATTGGCCGCTATCTCTTTCACAATTGGTCGATGGATTGTTCCGGAGTACGGCCTAAGCGGCTCGGCATACTTCTTGAGCGGCATTATTGTCTTGCTAGCAGCCAGTGCGTTTCTAGTTCCTGCCGGGCTGGCGAGCGAGGGCGATTCGACGACGACGGCCGGTACGAACTTTTTCCGCGCCCCAGCGAACGTTGTCTTTGCGCTCTTGGGCCTGCTGACGACCAGTCTGGTTTTCGCTGCGGTATGGGCCTTTGCTGAGCGACTGGGTGTTGCTTCAGGGTTCGATTCTACGCAAATTAGTCCCATAGTCGCATCGAATTTGCTGGGTTCCGCAGCTGGCTCAGTTCTCGCCGGCATGTTGGGTACGCGTTTTGGACGAAAGCGCACGTTGTTGATTGGCCTTTCCGTGATGACGTTGTCTGTGCTTTGCCTGCTTTGGGCGGATACCTATTGGATTTATGGCGTCGCCGTCGTTGGGTTGGGTTTCACAGTGGGTTTCGTGTTGCCGTATCAAATGGGAACTGTTGCTGCACTGGATAAAGACGGCAAGTTTGTTGTGTTTATTGGCGCTGCACAGGGAGTCGGATCCGCACTGGGCCCCGTGCTTGCCGGAATTGGATTTGGGCTGGGCGGGATAACCGCATTGGTCAGTATCGCGGTAACGGCAATGGTAGTCAGTGCCGTGCTATTTGCCGTCATTAAAGTACGAGAAACGACCTGAGGATTACATGTGAGCATTGTTCAGGAATACCGAAAAACACTTGATCAACGACTAGCGGCAGTTTTTGATCATCAGGAAGATTCCATTGAGGCCGCCGGCGAGCATTGCGCCAACTCTATTGAGAAAGGCAAGCTGGTCTTTACAT
>CAYTNO010000388.1:0-2646 GCA_964439125.1 uncultured Woeseiaceae bacterium
TGTCTGTGCGCTGATTGGTGTGTGTCACCAGGAATTCGTTAATGAAGTAGCCTTCCGACCCCATTATCTCGACGCCGTCGTAGCCGGCATCGCGCGCCAGTCGGGCGCAGCGAACGAAAGCCCGTATCTGCTTTTCAACGCCGGCAGATGACAGCTCTCGTGGAGTGAACGGTGTTATTGGTGAGCGAATACGTGACGGTGCTACCGACAATGGATGGTAGGCGTAGCGTCCGGCATGCAGTATTTGCATCGCAATCTTGCCGTCCTCGGCATGCACCGCGCCTGTAACCTGGCGATGTTTGGCGGCCTCGCTGCGAGTTGTTAGCTTGCCGGCGAAGGGCTTTACCCAGCCGGCTCGGTTTGGCGCATAGCCGCCGGTGATGATCAGGCCGACACCGCCGCGGGCACGCTCCGCGAAATAGGCTGCCAGGCGCTCGTGCTTGTTGCCGTCTTCGAGCCCCGTGTGCATGGAGCCCATGAGCACGCGGTTCTTCAGCGTGGTGAAGCCGAGATCCAGAGGTGCCAGGAGATGGGGAAAATTCGTTTCAGTCAACTTACGTCCTTCCTTGCAGGTCGTGCAGTGGCCATGAGATAGCCGGCCCCGCCACTGGCGATAAAGTCCTCGAGATCTGCAAGCACCGGGGCTGGATCGCCAAAGTCGGGCGGTAGTTGTGAGCCGGCCGCGCCGTTCGTAGCTACCAGCAGTTTAATACGATGGCGAACGCGCTGGATCATTTCAGCGAGTGTCCAGTTTACTTCACGTATTCGAATGTACTCAAACCCCGCCTGAGATAAAGCTTCGCGATAACCTTCGGCTGACGGCGCACCTGCAACACAAAGTACCCTGCCTAACAAGCCGTCAAGGCTCTCTGGCACAGGCGCATTGAGGAAGAAGTCGGAAATACCAATACGCCCACCCGGCCTCAATACACGGTGAATTTTCTGAAGTGCAGTACTCATGTTCTCGAAGAGACACAAGCTGCACTCGCAAAGTGCGACATCGAAGGATTCTGGTGCAAACGGCAGTTGCTCTGCATTGCTTCTTAGGAATCGTGTCTTTTGACTGAGACTCGCCTCTTGCGAGGCAACCGTTGCGCGTTCGATATTAATCGCCGAATAATCGCAGCCTGTGACCGATGCACCAAAATTGGCCGCAATTGCTCGTGCCGAACTACCGTTGCCACAGGCAACGTCAAGCACACTTGATTTCGGTGAGACAAGGCATGCGCTTGCCAACCGCTGTGTCAGTTTCGCTCCGCCTGGATGAAAGCTCTGCCCCAGCAGGTATTCAACGATCGGCAACTCGTAGAGCTCGGCACAACAACTTGCCAGGTTTCGAACCGCAGCGCTCACGTTGATTGACTCTCCGAGTCCTTGTAACGGGCAAGTGAAATGGGCCCCGTCAACGGCGCGAATTCTCTCTTGCGTAGTGGCGCCAGAACATTTTCTTCCAGGCCATCGCGATACAGCAGGTTATAAGTGTCGAACGGGATAACTCTTTTACCGTCAGGGTGAACAATATGCACACAGGTCTTGCGTATCGAGCGGAGATCGAATCCCTGTGCGTCGATGAACTCAACGATCAGAATTCGAAAGATATTCTCATAGCCCAACTCTTCCGGTGGCGAGCGACCGAGAGTGTCGAGAAAATCGCTCATTGCATCCGTCTGCGATGTTATTGAGTGATGTGTGGAGAATAAATTGAGGAAGTGCTCGCGAACGGCGGGATCTTTTTCATAGGAGATTGTTGCGCCGCCGGCCTCGATGAGGAAATCCTGGTCTATCAGGCCGGTCAGCGGCACCAGGCCAGTCTCGAGCTTAAGCGCGTATGCCATGGCGAGGTGATCCGGGTGGCACGGAACCGGGATGAGATCTTCAGGTGCGAAGACCGGACATTGCTCGAGAATTCGGCGGCGAATTTCCGTCAAAGTTAATCGATCGCGTTCGTTGTTGTAGCCAGACTCGTAACCTTCGAGGCGGCCTGCTGCCTGCACTGGCTGAAAAGTTACCCCACGTACGCAAGGTTGCTGTGTCCCATATTCAATAATTTCGCCCATCTCGTCGTCGTTAAGCCCACGTCGAATCGTTGCGACAAGCGTTGTGTGAATATCGAATTCGTTCAGACGCTCGATAGCACGTTTGTGGGTGTTGCGAAGATCCGTGTCTCTAAGTGCCTTCAATACGTCCGGGCGAAATGAATCGAACTGTAGGTAGATTTCCAGTCCGGGAGTGAATTGCGCGAGGCGTTCCGCGAAGCCGGGTTCATTCGCGATACGCACGCCATTGGTGTTCACCAGGAGATGCCCGATTGGACGTTTTCTTGCCAATTCCAGAATTTCGAAAAATTGCGGGTGTACAGTTGGCTCGCCACCGGAGATCTGGATGATGGAGGGTTCACCTTCGTTGGCGACAGCGCGGTCCAGCATGCGCTCAATTTGTTCCAGGCTTCGGTGTGTCAGTCGCTCCGGTCCGCTACCCGCGTAGCAGGTGGGGCAGCGCAGGTTACAGTTGTCCGTAACCTCGATTAGCAGCGTGCAACCGTGCTGTTCATGATCCGGGCAAATGCCGCAGTCGTAGGGGCAGCCGTAATGCGCCGGCGTGTTCGGAGCGATTACCTGCTCAGGCGTTTTGATGAAAGTTTCTCTG
>CAYTNO010000389.1:0-2642 GCA_964439125.1 uncultured Woeseiaceae bacterium
CACGTCAACACCGCACCGCCACCGCCAACGCGTAAGTTGTCCAGATAGGCAGCTATGTCATCGGCCGACTGCTGTGCTGGGCGTAATTCAACATGTGAAAAGGGGCCGTTCTTCCAGATATCCCGGAAACCGTCGACAAATGCGTCATCGGACGTGGCGACCTCCGCCAGCTCTGTAATCGCCGCCTCTATCCGCTCATAGCCAGGGGTATCGAGCTCGGCAGGGTCATAGTGATAGGTTCGCATTGTTTCATTGATGGCTGCAGCCACTTCAACGTAGTCCGTCTTCTGAGATACCGATTCGTCTGCGTGCGCAAGCGCAATTGCGGCAAAGGCCACCGCGGCCACAAGGATTGATTTCATGATGTAAATATTCCTCAAGATTCAGTTCTTGGGAATAAGATGCATCGGAGTAACGCTTTGGATGCGAGAAGCCGTCCGTTTACAACTCGTGATGCTAAGCTTGGCGGTCGAATTAGTTCATCTCAGGATCGAGAAACGCATGCAAGCCATCACCTACTCAAACTACGGACCACCTGAGGTTCTACAACTCAGGGAGATGGAAAAACCCGTACCGAAAGACGATGAAGTTCTGATTCGAGTAATGGCGGCGGAGGCGACAAAAGCCGACTGTGAGATGCGTAGATTTAGATTTGCGGTGATGTGGTTCTGGCTGCCCTTGCGGATTGCATTCGGCGTACGAAAACCAAGGCGACAGATCCTCGGCGGCTATTTCTCCGGGGTGGTTGAATCATTCGGAAAAGATGTCAGCCAGTTCTCTGAGGGCGACGAGGTTTTCGGCTCGGCCGGTCTCAAGCTGGGAGCGTATGGCGAGTATGCCGTCCTACCGGCGAGCTACACCATCGCCGCCAAACCAAGCAATATGAGTTTTGCAGAAGCCGCGGCGGTACCGCTGGGTGGGCTGAACGCGCTCCATTTTATGCGACTGGCAAAAGTCCAGGCGGGTGAAAAGGTGTTGATCAATGGTGCTGGCGGCAGCATCGGATCGCATGGAGTGCAAATTGCCAAGTCTATGGGTGCGGAAGTTACGGCCGTTGACAGTACCCACAAGGAGGGCATGCTGCGCCGCATCGGTGCTGATCACTTCATTGACTATACGAAAGAGGACTTTGCAACCACGGGAAGGAAGTATGACGTGATATTGGACATGGTCTCGGGGAGCTCCTATTCCGCGTGTATAAAGGCGCTAAATCCTCATGGACGCTATTTGTCGGGCAACCCTCGCCTTTCGGTAATGCTTCGCTCTGTGCTTACGACCCAATTTACCAACAAGACGGCCAGGTTCGCGTTTGCCGGGGAATCAATTGAAGAACTGCGCACGCTCAAGGAGATGATTGAAAGCGGAAAAATCGAATCGATCGTAGATAGGGTCTATCCAATGTCTCAGGCAGCCGATGCGCATACCTGCGTTGAGACTGAGCAACGTCTTGGGGCGATCGTAATCGCAATCCATGACAGCGATGACGATCTACGCGCCGAGTGAACTCAATTTGAACCAGATGTCACATTAGTTATTGATTTAATGATTGCGCCCGGATCGACTTGTCGGTCTGTCTCGACGAACACCGTGTGTTTGAGTTCTTCCGTAGTCAGTTGATCGGCGTGCTTGTATTGATAATCCAACACCTCTGTGTCGGCCTCGGATGCGTCGTCACGGACAGCCGCCCTGTGTTGCAGTCGCCGCACCAGCTCGTCGTTGTCCGCACTGGCATCTATCCACACCATCGCAACGTCATTGCGGTTCGCCACTGCTTCCAGCAATTGCCGATCCGTATGCATGAGAAACGACGCGTCGGCAATGACGTTAAAGCCAGCCTCGATCAGGCCGTCGATCACTTCCATCATTAACTCATAAACATCCGCCCTCGCGCGAACCGTGTAAGCCCCCTGACCGGGCTGCGACTCGCTACTGGCCGTTTCAGCAAGCCGGAGGCGTCGCTTGCGTTCGATGTCGGAGCACACTCTGATCGCGGGTAGCTCCGACAACAATTGCGCCGACAGCCAGGTCTTTCCCGATCCGGAAAATCCGTGCATGCCGACTACAATTGGCAGCGGTCGCTTAATCCATCGCATGGCCACGGCGAGGTAGTGTTTAAGCTGCGCAATGTCGTGTACTCGCCCCGCCGCTTTGTGACGCCCGCCGCTTCTTACGGCAGCGACCTTGGCGCGAATCATGCAGTGGTAAACGAAATACAAGCCGAATACCGACATGCCCGAATAGTCACCTGTACGCTCAAGATAGCGATTGACAAAAATCCCGGCGAGATCCTGCCGTGCACGAGCAACGAGATCCATCGCAAGAAAAGCGACATCGCTGATGACATCAATATTGCGTAGTGCCGGGCTAAACTCAACGCAATCAAAAGCGACAATACCGGATGGCAACCGGACAAGATTTGCGAGATGCAAATCACCATGACATTCGCGTACGAAGCCGTTTTTGTGTCTTTCGATAAACGTGCGTTCAAGGTCAAGCAGCGACTGGGTCGTCCATTCCTGAACACGACGTGTGGTTCTCATGTCGGTGACCGAGTTTATTGGCAGGAAGTTATCGAGTTGCGGTGTACGGATCTGCCGCACAGCTTCCTGATCGCTACTAAAGTCGAGCATAACGGCATCATG
>CAYTNO010000390.1:0-2625 GCA_964439125.1 uncultured Woeseiaceae bacterium
AGCCGGAGCCAGAGCCGGAGCCAGAGCCGGAGCCAGAGCCGGAGCCAGAGCCGGAACCGGAGCCAGAAGAAAAGCCCAGGCCCGGCAAGCCGGCCGCGGTACAGCCCTTGCGGCAGGAACGGCGCCAGGAACAGCGCCAGGAACAGCGCCAGGAATTTGCTCGCATCGATGCCGAGTTGCTGGAGGACTTGCTGAATGCAGCCGGCGAAATCAGCATTTACCATTCTCGTCTCAGCCAACAGGTCAGCACATTCGATGTCCACGTCGTCGAGCTCGAACAGACGATCAGCAGACTTCGAGAGCAGTTGCGCAAGCTGGAGATCGAGACTGAAGCACAGATCATGCACGGTCATCAGGACACATTGGTTGCACGTGACTTTGATCCGCTGGAACTCGATCGCTATTCCAATATCCAGCAGCTGTCGCGTGCGCTCGCCGAGTCGGCGAGCGATCTCGGTAGTCTCAAGGATCTGCTCAAATCAGTTACGACCGAAGCTGAGGGTCTGCTTGTTCAGCAATCTCGTGTAACCGCAGAGTTGCAAGACGGTCTCATGCGTACCCGCATGGTTCCTTTCGAGCGCCATGTTCCGCGGCTGACTCGTCTGGTTCGACAGATTGCCAAGGAAGCCGGGAAAAACGTAGAACTCGCCGTCGAAGGCGCGTCTGGCGAACTTGATCGCCAGGTGCTCGACAAGATGTTGCCGCCGTTCGAACACATGCTACGCAACGCCGTTGTGCACGGCATGGAAACGATCGCGCAGCGCCAAAAAGCAAACAAGCCTGCGACCGGCCGCATCACTATCCGCCTTCACCGCGAAGGCTCTGAAATGATTATCGACGTTTCGGATGACGGCAAGGGCCTTGATGTAGATGCAATTCGGCGCAAAGCCTACGAGCTCGACATGCTCAAGCCGGACAGCAAAGTTACCGACGAAGAGATCATGGAGTTGATCCTGACGCCCGGATTCACGACGGCGAGCAAGGTTACCCAGTCTGCGGGTCGCGGTGTTGGCATGGATGTCGTTGCCAACGAAGTCAAAAAGCTCGGCGGTTCTCTGCGCATATCTTCCGTTACGGGGCAGGGCACGAACTTTACGGTTCGCCTGCCGTTCACTCTCGCGATCACACAGTCGCTCATTGTGCGCACCGGCGATGAGGTTTATGCCTTGCCGCTGCCGTCAGTCGAAGGTGTCGCACGCGTGCCGCGCGCCGAACTTGAGAACCTCCTGAGCCAGAGCGAGCCCAGCTACCAGTACGGGGAAGAAACCTACAAATTCCGTCACCTTGGAATGTATCTGGGTGGTCAGGCAGCCGAGTTGCCGCAGGACGAGCCACATGTTCCGGTGATTTTGGTTCGTGCGGGCGAGTATTCCGCTGCACTCCTGACCGATGAGATGATCTCGAGCAGAGAAATCGTCGTTAAGTCTGTAGGACCGCAGCTGGCGAGTATTCGCGGTATTGCGGGCGCTACGATTCTGGGTGACGGCCGCATCGTACTCATTCTTGATATCGCCGCACTTGTGCGTACCGGTGCACCCGTTGTTGAGCTCAAGAATGCGGCGCCGGCGCCAACGGACGATCGCCCGCTTGCGCTTGTCGTCGATGACTCCATAACGGTTCGACGCGTCACCGAACGCTTCCTGCAGCGTCACGGCATGCGAGTCGTGACAGCAAGAGATGGCCTCGACGCAATTAGCGTCATGTCAGACCACAAGCCTGACATTATCCTGTTGGATATCGAAATGCCGAACATGGATGGTTATGAATTCGCGTTGCATGTGCGTAATGATGAGCGCGTCTCTGATGTGCCTATCATCATGGTGACCTCGCGCGTTGGTGATAAGCACCGTGCTCGTGCAATCGAACTCGGGGTCAATGACTACCTGGGCAAGCCATTCCAGGATTCGGCGTTGCTCGACGCTATCCAGCGCTTGCTCGATGAAAAAGGAATCACGTTGTCGTGAGTGCCGAATCTGACGAACTGTATAGCCTGCTCGTGCCGCTGTCCGAAGATCGCCTGATTGTGCCGCGTGCCTGTGTGGCGGAGGTTGTTCGTTTCACCGCGCCTGAACACGAGGCCGGCGCGCACAGTTGGATGCTTGGCACGGTCAACTGGAACGGTCGTCAGTTACCCGTGGTTTCGTTTGAAGGTGCATTGGGCAAGGATGTTCCGGTAGCGACCGGGCGCACTCGAATCGTCGTTTTCTACGCAAGCACTGGTCAACTGAAGACGGGCTACTTTGGCCTGCTCACGCAAGGATTTCCGCAACTCGTGCGCGTCAACAAGGACGTCCTCGAGTTACACACAACAGAGGGCTGGCCCGACGATGCGCCAGTGTTGTGCCGCGTCAAAATGATTAACGAGTTCCCGCTTATTCCTGACCTCGAAAAACTCGAGGCAATGTTGGCGCGCGAATCAATCCAAGCGTAAGCCGTCCATAAGTATCGGCGGACAAATCCGGGGCGTGTCGGGATATAGGCATGATTGCGGATGATTTGCTGGCCTGATCGTGGTGTACATTGGCATTCACGGGGCCGTAGCTCAGCTGGGAGAGCGCTGCGTTCGCAATGCAGAGGTCGGGAGTTCGATCCTCCTCCGCTCCACCATTCGTCGTTATGATGCAA
>CAYTNO010000391.1:0-2622 GCA_964439125.1 uncultured Woeseiaceae bacterium
CCGGTTGCGACAGTCATTGCCGTTGCGCCGCCGCCGATACCCCGCCCGGTCAATAATGCTTCGTCATAACGAAAATTATTACCGTAGGCGCACGCCGCAAGCGCGTTGGAGCGATGCACGACTCGTGTGTTGATACCAGCCATGACGAACGGCGCAACCCAGGCGCCGAAGTCCTCGTCGTATTCGGCGAAGCCCACGTTTGGCTGGCGGGTATCTTTGGCATGATCCGCCGGACACAGACTATACGGATTGGCCATTTCCCGGCGCAGCGCGCGATCGCCCGCGGCCTCTCTGGCAACGTTCATCATGCTCGCGACCGTGCCACCTGAGAGCCCGCCACGCAGGGTGCGCACCCGCATTTTCACCCGCTCACAGGGGGAGCCGAAACGCTCGAGTGCCTTGTGCTGTAGAAAATGAACACCGAGATCCGAGGGGATGGAATCGAAACCGCAGCAATGCACGATACGTGCCCCGGTGCTTGCCGCCGTCTTCTCGTAACGCTCGATCATGCGGCGTATCCACTGCACCTCTCCGGTGAGGTCGCAATAGTCAGTGCCGCTTTCGGCACAGACCTTCACGAGTGGCTCACCATGCACCGCGTACGGTCCCACAGTGGAAATCACGACCCGCGCCTTGCTGGCCAACTCGCGCAAGGCCGCCTCATCTGCAGCGTCGGCGACGATTAGCGGTACATCCTGATGGGCATCCGCGAGCGTCGCACGCAGGTTGTTGAGTTTTTCGAGCGAACGGCCTGCCATTGCCCAGTCGAGCTCCCCGGCGCCGAACTGCTCTGCCAGATTACGACACAGGATCTGACCGACGAAACTGGTGGCACCGAAGACTACGATCTCGTGTTTCATATCAGGGCTCGAGTGCTGAAGGAACTACATCTTACTGTAGCTCCCGCGGTAAACGTCTGAAGTCGACCGGCACAGGTCTCATCGGCGCGAAGAAAGCTGGAAAATCGGTTCGACTCTTTCTTAATCATGCGGGCCTGGAGCAAGCCAATAGCTTCTAAAGAACTGGAGTGCATTTTCCAGGTACCGCTCTGCTTCAGGCGACATGCCGATCCGCAGATCCCAGGACGTCCCCTGGATCATCAACGTATCCGAACGTGGGCTTTTTCCGTAGATATCCCGACACAGGGACAGCACGGCTCCAGGGGGCAGCACGTGGGTTGTGAACGCAAATTCTTCCAAGGGTTCGCAGCGTGTCAATTGGAAACCGTTGGGCAAGTCCCCGCGATATGAATCGACGAAAATGACCTGTTCTACGTCGCTGATCAGCGCGGCATCCTCAACCTGCAGCTGGTAACGGTATTCAACCCGTCCGCCGAACACTGTTTCCTGTTGAATCCGGTCAAGAAAAGCCCAGCCCAGGCCGTCATCGCTGCGACCGCTGTTGCCGATACCGACCAGAAGAGTTTCGGCTTCGAGGTCCGGCCGGTTTGCGACTGACCGATTTTCGTTCAAGTGGATCCCTTTACGTGCTCGGTGACGATTTTGCCGGTGGCATCGAGTACCGTGATTTTCAACGGCATCTGGCCCATGGCATGGGTCGCGCAGCTCAGGCAGGGGTCGAAAGCACGAATGGCCACTTCCACCTGGTTTAGCATGCCTTCGGTAATTTCCTGCTGCTGATCCAGCACATTCTGAGCCACCCATCGCACGGCCCGGTTCATCGCTTCGTTGTTGTGCGTCGTGGAAACGATCAGGTTGCATTTGGTGATGCGGCCTTTTTCATCCGCCTGGTAGTGATGAATCAGTGTCCCGCGTGGCGCTTCGATGATGCCGATACCTTCCGGGCGCCGGTTGACCTTGGCCCGATCGACGTCGTCCAGAATAGCCGGGTCATTGAGCAGGCCCTTCATCAGTTCCGCACAGTGCAGGATTTCAATGAGGCGCGCCCAGTGTGTGTGCATCGTGTGATTGTTCGGCCGGCCATTGGTATACGCCTTGAACTCGCGCAACTCCGCATCGGCCAACGGGGTGGAAATTCGATCACAGACATTGAGACGGGCCAATGGTCCCACACGGTTCCAGCCTTTCTCGCGACCGAGATCCCGCAAGAACGGGAACTTCATGTACGACCATTTTTCAACGCCCTCACCGAAGTACTTGAGATAGTCGTTGCTGTGCACATCGTTGAGCGTAGTTTGGCCACTGCTATCGATAGCTCGCATGCGGCCGTCATAGAGCTCAAGGGCGCCATCGCCGGCGACCAGTCCCAGGTGCCCGGAGGGAAAGCTGGCGAAGGAATCCAGCCAATTGAAATGTTCGTTGTGGTAGGCCTTGATGAAATCGACAACTTCCAGTGACCATTCGATCATGGTGTCAACTGATGGGCTGCCGTTCTCAGTGAGGAAATAGTCCCTTTCTTCGGGGTAAAAGGTCTTGTGTACGCCACCCGGAATTGCACAAATGCCATGAATCCTCTTCCCAGCCAGTGCCTTAATCAACTCCTGTCCGAACTGCCGCATTTGGATGCCTTTGCGGGCCAGGTCTTCATGCTCAAGTACAACTGCGCCCACATACCTCTTCTCGACCGGCGCATCCAGGCCGAACAGAAGGTCGGGAGAGGCAAGATAGAAGAAATGCAGCGCGTGCGATTGGAACACCTGTG
>CAYTNO010000392.1:0-2615 GCA_964439125.1 uncultured Woeseiaceae bacterium
GATGCTCGCAATAGAATGTCAGTCAAGTCGCATCGACAAGCGGCTTGAGACGGGCTATCTCGATACTCGCGCGGAGTCACTTGATGAGGCACTCGCGCTCATCAACAAATCGGTCGACGAGCGCACTGCTGTGAGTATTGGTTTACTCGGCAACGCCGCAGAATTGCTGCCGGAGATGGTCAAGCGTGGCGTAAGGCCTGATGCGGTCACGGATCAGACGTCAGCGCACGATCCGGCCAATGGTTATCTGCCGATTGGCTGGAGTGTGGAACAGTGGGAAGAAGGTCGCGTCAGCGACCCGGATGGGGTCGCAGCGGTGGCACGCAAATCGATGGCAGTTCACGTGCGGGCGATGCTCGAGTTCCAAAAGGCTGGAATCCCGACTTTCGATTACGGCAATAACATCCGCCAGGAAGCACTCAACGAAGGCGTTGATAACGCCTTCGACTTTCCGGGCTTCGTTCCCGCGTACGTGCGACCTCTTTTCTGCCGCGGTGTCGGACCTTTTCGCTGGGTTGCGTTGTCAGGTGATCCCGAGGACATCTACAAAACCGACGCCAAAGTTAAGGAGTTAATTCCGGAGGATGCACATCTCCACGCATGGCTCGATGCCGCGCGCGAGCGTATTCATTTTCAGGGCTTGCCCGCCCGTATTTGTTGGGTCGGCTTAGGGCAACGCGACCGGCTCGGCCTCGCGTTTAACGAGATGGTGCGAAGTGGCGAACTCAAGGCACCTGTTGTCATCGGCCGCGATCATCTTGACAGTGGCTCCGTTGCGAGCCCGAACAGGGAGACGGAGTCGATGCGCGATGGCTCTGATGCGGTTTCTGACTGGCCATTGCTCAATGCATTGTTGAACACGGCGAGCGGTGCCACCTGGGTTTCATTCCATCACGGTGGCGGCGTCGGCATGGGCTATGCGCAGCATGCGGGACTCGTCATCGTTTGTGACGGCTCGGAAGACGCCGACAGGCGAATCGCCCGTGTGCTTTGGAATGACCCGGCTACAGGCGTAATGCGACACGCCGATGCCGGTTATGAAGACGCGATTGCCTGCGCAAAAGAGCATGGGCTGAATCTGCCGATGCTGAACCACGAGGGCACGAAATGAATTTGACCATAGACAATCAACTGGTCGGTCTCGCCGAATTGCGCGGAGCATGGCGGCAGCCGCTCAAGGTGAGTCTGGGCAACGATGCGCGTCGCCGTATCGCCGAGTCCAACGAGCTTATCGTTAACGTAGTTGCCGCAGGTGATGAGGTCTACGGCGTCAATACCGGCTTCGGGCAGCTCGCCAATGTGCGCATCGATGACGACGAGCTCGCGCACTTGCAGGAAAACCTGGTGCGTTCACATGCCGTTGGCGTTGGCAAGGATCTGGATGACGACATCGTTCGCCTTGTGATGCTGATAAAGGTCATCGCGCTCGCGGAGGGTTTCTCGGGCGTGCGACTGGAACTCGTTGAAGCATTGTGCGAATTGATCAATCACAATATTTATCCACGCATACCTTCGCAGGGATCGGTTGGTGCATCTGGCGATCTCGCGCCATTGGCACACATGGCAGGTGTACTGATCGGCGTCGGCGAAGCTAAAGTGCAGGGTACGATTGTGCCTGCAGAGCTGGCGCTTAAGGACGCGGGACTCGAGCCCATCAAGCTTGCGCCAAAGGAAGGACTGGCACTGCTCAATGGCACACAGGTTTCCACCGCGCTGGCACTCGCGGCTGTATTTCGCACCGAGAACGTCCTGGCTGCGGCACTCGCAGCAGGTGCAATGTCGTCCGATGCGGTCAAAGGAAGCGACACGCCATTCGACAGGCGAATTCAGACTGTCCGCGGCCATGGAGGCCAGATTGCTGTCGCGGGCGTCTTGCGCGAGCTCATGCAGGACAGCGAGATTCGCGCTTCTCACGTAACCTGTGGTCACGTGCAGGATCCGTACTCGATACGCTGCCAACCGCAGGTCATTGGTGCATGCCTCGATGTGGTGCGTCATGTCTGTAGCGTTCTCGAGACGGAAGCCAATGCCGTTACCGACAACCCGCTCGTCTTTGCGGAGTCCAATGCTGTGTTGTCCGGTGGCAACTTTCACGCAGAACCGGTTGCCCTGGCGGCTGACTACCTGGCCCTGGCAATTGCCGAGATCGGTTCCCTGTCAGAGCGGCGCATCGCATTGTTGATCGACGGAAATCTAAGCGGATTGCCGCCGTTCCTGGTCAAAGAGGGCGGCTTGAACAGCGGTTTCATGATGGCCCAGGTCACGGCTGCAGCGCTGGCATCCGAAAACAAGTCACATGCTCATCCGGCCAGCGTCGACAGTATTCCAACCTCGGCGAATCAGGAAGATCATGTCAGCATGGCCACGTTCGCGGCACGCCGCCTCCACGAGATGATCGACAATGTCGCCAACATCGTTGCAATTGAGCTTCTGGCCGCGTCACAGGGTATTGAATTTCATCACCCGCAAAAGAGTTCGCCGATACTCGAAAAAGTCATCGCGTCGATACGCGAAGTTTCCCCGGCATACGGTGAGGATCGATCAATGTCTGCGGATATCGCAAGAGTTGTGCGCTTGATTGACGAAGGAATCTTCTGCGCGTACTCGGAATCGAT
>CAYTNO010000393.1:0-2603 GCA_964439125.1 uncultured Woeseiaceae bacterium
AGAACTGCAGGCGCACTACTACGAAGAACTGCTCGAATGGACCACCGACGAAAAAATACTGACCTTTGTCTTCGAAGCATTTGACGAGCCGTGGAAAGGTTCTCCAGACCCGCAGGAACCGGAAAAGCACTGGGGCCTGTTTAGTGTGGAGCGCAAGCCGAAACTGGTAATGCAAAGCCTCTACTCCGACATTTGACAGCGCTGTAAAAAATATATTTAAATCCCAATCAGAACGGAGATGAACAGAACGCGATGAAAAGAGCCACCATTTTTGACGTAGCCGAACTTGCCGGTGTATCGATCAAGACCGTATCGCGCGTGGTCAACCACGAGCCGAACGTGCGAGCCTCGACAAAAGAACGCGTCGACAACGCAATTGCCGAACTTAAGTATCGACCGGACCAGTCGGCGCGAAATCTTGCAAGCCATCGCTCGCACCTTATTGGTCTCGTCTACGATGACCCCGCTGCGTATGAGCTACCAACTTCAGGCTATATCATCAAGATGCAGCAAGGTGCCCTCAAGTCCTGCAGGTCGGCTCTATCCGAATTGCTGATCCACCCCTGTAACTACCGCGAAAGGGACGTCACTGCAAAACTCAAGACGCTTATCGAGGAAATGCGACCGGCTGGCATCATCCTGGCCGCGCCGTTGTCCAACATGCCGAAGATAGTGCGCGCAATCGACGCAACCGACACTCCATTTGTGCGCCTCTCCCCCGGTGATCCGGACGAGAAGCGATTTTCAATCAGCACGAATGACCGTGAAAGCAGCGCAGAGATGACGTGCTACCTCGCGTCGCTGGGTCACAAGAAGATCGCCTTCATCACGGGACACCCAAGCCACAAAGCGGTCGCCAACCGCTTTTTGGGCTACAAGGACGGGTTGGAACAAAGTGGCCTCAGGTTCTCCGAGCGGCTGGTCTTGGCCGGCGATAACTCGCTGGCCTCCGGCGAGTCGTGTGCGGAGAAATTGCTCGCCCGCAAGCAACCGCCGACCGCGATCTTCGCAGCCAACGACGATATGGCTGTGGGCGTTTTGCGCATCGCCCATCGCATGCAGATTGATGTGCCGGGGCAGCTGTCCGTGGCCGGCTTCGACGATATTTCGCTTGCCCGGATGGTTCATCCTACGCTGACGACCATAAAACAGCCGCTGACTGAAATGGCGCAACGGGCGGCCACGGCATTGATCGAGGGCAAGTGCGGAGAGGCATCCAAATCGCCCCCCGAAATCGTGCCTGCAACACTGCAGATTCGCGAGTCGACGGGACCGGCGCCCGAGTAGACGACGTTTAGCGAATGAAGCGGATGCTGTCCAGGTAAACGGTAACGGGCGTGCGGCGCCCCGTCAGGGTCAGGAAAAAACCCGTTTTGATGCTCGACAGGTCGAGCTTTTTCAACGGCACGCTGTAGCGCTGCCATTCCCGCGTTAGTTCAACACCTTCGACTTTCATGATGCCTGAATCGGGGTGTGCCCTGTCCTCTTCCAGCAATCCGACGCCAAAGCTGATTTTCTCGCCGCCGTATTCGCCCCTCGCCCAGAATTCCAGTTCGCTTGCGCCGCCGAGATCGAAGCCACCTTCCTGATCGCCCCAATTGTTCGCCGGGTGTTGCCACGCGACGCCAACCCAACCGAACTTGCCTTCGTAACGCATCTTGATGCTGGTCGCGCCCTCATGCGGATTGTCCGAATTCGAGCCATCAAGGGTCAGAAACTTGGTCGACCCCATCCAACCGGACGGTGCCCAGGGCATAGCCTCGAAACTGTCCTCGTAGACGGATACCGGCAAGCGCGAGCGCGGCTTGCCCTTTACCAGCAGCGGTACGTTGGCCGTCGCCGCATTGCCGGCCTCGTCATAGGCATAGAGGAACAGCCGGTACGATCCCGGCTCCTCGGGCATGCGCAGCCGTGCGCCATCGCCACGACCCTCGAGAACAGCGCCCTCTATTTCAGGAAGATTCGGCCGAAAATCGCCGCCGGTTGCGTAGTCTCCGGACTCCGGACGCAACACCCACCGTACAGAAACAGCAGTGCCCTCGGGATCCGCCGTGGCGGTGCTCACCTGCACGACGTCACCCGGATCCACCTGCGCGTTACCGTCGATGACCAGTCGCTCGACCGTGGGTGCGAGATCGGTCGGCGGTTCGCCGGACCAGAGCTCGGTCATGACATCCACGGCAGCTGTCCTCGAGCCGTCCTCGAGGAACATGCCGAACCAGGTTTCGGTGCCCTCCATCTTGTGACCCCAGAGAAAGACGTAGGAGCCGAGCGCCACTTCGGGCGCCTGAATAATTCCCTTGTTGTAGCTCTCGCGGTAGAACGCGGCCTTCTCGGTACTGGTCTGCTCGTACGGAGCACCCCACTCGGTCTTCGGCATCTCCCAGGTACCCACAGGCCCGAATTCAGTGATTACGTAGGGCTTGGTCGCACCGCCAGCACGCAGTCGCTCAGCCAAAGACGGGACGCCGCCGTAGGAGTTGATGCCATGTATATCGATGGCCGAAGCGCGCCGGTGCACACTGTCAATGCGACCGCCGCCAAGCTCAGCGGTAACGGTCATGGTCGGATGTGCCGGGTCGAGTTCTTTGACCATCGCAGCG
>CAYTNO010000394.1:0-2600 GCA_964439125.1 uncultured Woeseiaceae bacterium
ATCCATTCCTGATAGTCCTCGTAGTAAGGCGAATCCTCCTGGACAATGCCCGACACTTTTGCTTTTGACAGATCGCGATCCCAGATTTCCGAATCATAGTCGCCGGGTGCAACGACGCTGACGTTGACGCCGAATCGCTCCATTCCGGCACCAAGCGAGTCGCTGTAGGCCTCTATCGCATGCTTGCTCATGGCGTACGGCCCTAAGAATTGCGAAGCCATATTGCCAGAAATAGAACCTATATTGATAATTCGGCCTTTGCTCTCAATGATAAGCGGCACAAATGCCTGTGTTACTTGCATGACACCGAAAACATTAACATCGAACAACCATTTCGCTTTTTCGATATCAACTTCTGACGTTGGGCCTGTAATCAGGACACCCGCGTTATTCACCAAGCCATAGAGTCCCTGGCCTTCTGCCCGAATCGTTGCGACCGCCGCTTCGACTTCTTCATCGACGGTCACGTCTAGCCTGATAGCTCGAATATTTTCAATAGCATCGAGGGCATCGAGATCTGCTTTTTTGCGGGCGCCAGCAAAAACCAGGTAGCCCTCCGTTGCCAGTCGCTCTGCGATCGCACGGCCAAGCCCGGTGCTCGCGCCAGTGACCAATACTGCCTTCTGTGTTGGCTCGGCTGCCTCCGCCTCACCGACTACCGCCCCATGTGTAAAGAGACATATCGCCAGAATCGCTACTTTCGAAACTTGTGTAAGAAGCATAGTCACACCTCGCCTATTTTTGTTGTTGCCGCAAAGTAAAGCGGAGACATCGGAAAACGTGGCGATAGCCCCTATTCTCTGACGACGTGTCACATTCTGTTTCGCGAACCCTCGTTGGAGGCTTCACTTGCAGGACCTCAATACCATTATTGAGAATTTCGGTGTTGCATTCACCAGTTGAGTTCGCAGGCGCTAAGCAGTCACATGGCCGATCATTGACTGCTCAACGTGTCACCGCACTCCGCGACTCAGCCACCTGCTTGTCAAACGCTGCCTCAAGTGCCGGGTTACAACCACGCAGGCCGGCAACAACTTGTGTGGCCCAGTCGAAGTATTCCAGCTGTCTGTCAGCCGCCCAGTCAATCGGTTTTGCAAACGCTACGTCGGTAACGTTGGAAATCTTATCGGCAAGCTTGATGGCTTGTGCCCCCGCCGAGAGGTGAGGGGCATGTTCGATCTGCAATGCCTTACGTTCGTGCTTCAGCAGGGTCTTGTCGTCGGTGAGTTCAAGTACTAATCCGCGTATCCGGGCATTGAAGTACAACTCGAGTTCCTCGGCCGTCGTTCTCGTGTCCTCGATCGTGTCGTGAAGAAGGGCGGACTGAAGTATATCCAGGTCTGTGATTTCGCCAACTTCAAAAAGAATTGCAGTGACTTCGATCGGATGGTGAATGTAAGGCATCTCGCCTTCACCTTTTCGATACTGACCATCGTGCTTCCACGCCGCAAATCCCGTGGCTCGATGGAGGACTTGTATGTTTGAGCACATCGCATGCCCGTGTGCGAAGCGCGTTGTTTTTGCCGAACCGGTGAACACCGTCTCCGCCAATTTTTTCCACTGAAATTCAGTCATTAAGCATCGCCCTATTTCGTGATCAACAGGCGCACCGTGTGCGCCGCGTCAACGCCGTCCGTGGCGTTGTAGCGGATAACGAGATCCGACCGATTGTCACCATTGATATCCGCGATGTCTACGAGGTCACCGTTTCGCGGCAACTCGACTTCCAGGTCCGTGGCATCAACGGCGAACAGCTCGGCTGTCGCGCGGCCGGCAAAGAAGCTGAGGCGTGCCGGCCGCGTCTGCATCATGAGATCCTGCAGGCCGTCACCGTCGAAGTCAGCGATCTCGATCGCCGGAATGTCCATGCTACCTGTCGTTACGCTAAAGCGGACATTCGTCTTGGTAATGTAGTTGGCCTCTTCGGCGTATTCGTCATCGCCGGTCATGCGAAAGAAATGCAACTGCAACGGTACGTTGCCGGACACGAGGGCCCGCATGACTCTGCTGAAGGTGATGCGCACCTTGCGCACGAGCAGGTCTTTCTTGCCATCGCCATCGATGTCCGTTGTGACCAGGCCGTATTGCAGTCCCTCGGAGCTTAATAGTGTGTCTTCCTGTTCCCGGTAGGCCACCCGGTCGCCGTCCCTGCGTCCCAGGTGCAGCCGAAAATCATTGCTCTTGTCGAAAACACCGGTGCTTTGAGCGGACTCGATCAGGATGTCGGGTACCTGGTCGCCGTTACGATCTTCGATCGAGAAAATACGATTCTCTATGAGGCCGCTCTGATCGACCGAGCCCGAGCTGCTCTGCAGTGCCAGTAACTCGGCTTCGGAGAGCAGGTCCAGCCCCAGTTCGAGGACATCAGGTCTGCCCTGGAAACGATCGCCGGGCAGTTGCAGGTAGACTCGCAGCGAATCGCCACGCCAGACGACGAGATCGATGAGCCCATCGAAGTTCATGTCGCCGTTGAACAGCGGCCGGCTCTCGAAACTAACGACACCGTCCAGCACGGTCATGCTGCTGCTTTCCTCGAGCAGAACCTCCTCGCCGAGACTGCCGTCCTCGCGCTGCAGGCGCACGCGATAACCGGCCGTGTC
>CAYTNO010000395.1:0-2582 GCA_964439125.1 uncultured Woeseiaceae bacterium
GCCGCTTGCGGCGCCCGGTCATTAGAAGCCATGGCAAAACGCGATTACTACGACGTACTTGGAGTTTCTCGAACGGCATCCGCCGATGAGATCAAGAAGTCCTATCGTCGCCTTGCGATGAAGCACCATCCCGACAGAAACAAGGATGACACAAGCGCCGAAGGTAAGTTTAAGGAAGCCAAGGAAGCTTACGAAGCCCTGAGTAATGCCGAGAAGCGAGCCACCTATGATCGGTTCGGGCACGATGGTCTTAGCGCGCAGCCCGGTGGCGGGCAAGGATTTGGTGCCGAAGGATTCGGTGACATTTTTGGCGATGTGTTTGGCGACATTTTTGGCGGCGGCGGGCGGCAGCGCGGTGCCCAGGTATTCCGAGGTGCTGATCTGGGCTACGAGTTGCGGCTGGATCTTGAAAAGGCAGTTCGCGGCGATTCCGTAACCATCGAGGTACCGACACAGGTTGCGTGTGAGACTTGCGACGGCAGCGGCGCGAAGAAAGGCACAGACCCGGTCACTTGCAGCACTTGCGGTGGTGCTGGCCAGGTACGCATGCAGCAGGGCTTCTTCTCGATTCAACAAACCTGTCCCGCGTGTAAAGGTGCCGGCACGACTATTGGCGACCCTTGTGACGGTTGTCACGGGCGAGGCCGCATCCGCAAGACCAAGACCCTGGCTGTTAAAGTCCCGGCCGGCGTCGACGACGGTGATCGCATTCGACTGTCAGGTGAGGGTGAGGCAGGGCGTAACGGCGGTCCGCCGGGTGATCTGTACGTCGAAATTCGCGTCAACCCTCACAAATTGTTTGCTCGCGATGGCGCGGATTTGGCTTGCGAAGTTCCCATCAGTATCGGGACAGCGACGCTTGGTGGTGAGGTTGAGTTGCCGACGCTTGATGGCAATGTGTCTTTAAAAGTTCCGGCGGGCACACAGTCCGGCAAGACCTTTCGGCTCAGGGGCAAAGGCGTCGTCACAGTGCGGGATGCGCGCACGGGCGATCTGTTTGCCAAGGTCCTGGTCGAAACACCTGTCAATCTCACATCTGAGCAAAAGAATCTCCTCAACAAGTTGGATGAGTCCATTCAGGAGGGCGGCGAAAAACACAGCCCTCGGGCAGGTGGCTGGCTCGATACGGTGAAGCGCTTTTTCGATCGTATTAGTTAGCCTGGGAGCCCTTTATCGACGTTATCAAGATCGGTATTGCAGGTTCTGGCCGCCGCGCTTCGCTACAAAAAAACTCTCGATTAGCTATAGCGCCCAAAGTCACTGTTAAGTAAACTACGCCGGATCGCTTAGCGGTCAGCGAAATCACAAGCGGAAGGCCATGTCCTTCCGCTTTTGTGCATCTGAAATTGGTAATCAGACTTTAGAAAGTCGAGGATCGCTGTTGACCACGCCTGCTGTTCTGGCACTTGCTGATGGAACAATATTCCGCGGAACCTCCGTGGGAGCCGATGGCCGGACCATTGGTGAAGTGGTATTCAATACGGCAATGACGGGCTATCAGGAGATCCTGACCGACCCATCCTACTGCCGTCAGATAGTGACTCTGACCTATCCACACATCGGCAATACCGGCACCAACAGCGAGGATATGGAGTCCCCGGACATTCATGCGTCGGGCCTGATCATTCGCGATAGCTCACTGATCAACAGCAGCTGGCGTTCGGAGCGGACGCTCACCGACTTCCTCATGCAGGGCAATACCGTTGCGATTGCAGACATCGATACTCGCAAGCTGACACGCATTATTCGCGAAAAGGGTGCGCAGTCGGGCTGTATCATGACGGGCGACGCCAGCCCCGACAAAGCCGTTGAGCATGCGCGTAAGTTCCCCGGCATTGCCGGCATGGATTTGGCCAAATTTGTAACCACCGATAGCGCGTACCAGTGGTGCTACGGAGTGACTTTTGGCAAACGACCTCAAATTCTCAGCCGGCGAATAGCGCCGTACCACGTTGTCGCGTATGACTTCGGCATCAAGCGCAACATTTTGCGCTTATTGTCAGATCTCGACTGTCGCATGACAGTTGTGCCGGCTACGACTACCGCAGAAGAAGCGATGGCGCTGTTGCCCGACGGCGTTTTCTTGTCAAACGGGCCCGGAGACCCGGAGCCGTGCGATTACGCCATCACAACCATTCGAGAATTCCTGAAACTGGGTATTCCGGTTTTCGGCATTTGCCTGGGACACCAATTGCTAGCGCTCGCGGCTGGTGCCAAGACCGAGAAAATGAAGTTCGGGCACCACGGCGCAAACCATCCGGTGCAGAACCTGGCAACAGGGCAGGTGATGATCACGAGCCAGAATCACGGCTTTGCCGTAGACGAGGACAGCCTGCCGGACAATGTGGAGCCCACTCATCGCTCCCTGTTCGATGCGACGCTGCAGGGCATAGCGTTCAAGGATAAACCAGCTTTTGGCTTCCAGGGACATCCGGAAGCGAGCCCCGGGCCACACGACCTGTTGCCACTGTTCGAACGCTTTATTCATGATATGGACAGCAAGAAGCGCAGTTTTAGTAAATCGATTCTATCTAGATAACTCTTTTATAACAAATAGTTATCGATAGAACTTAATGTAAAAA
>CAYTNO010000396.1:0-2581 GCA_964439125.1 uncultured Woeseiaceae bacterium
CCTGTCTCTATACTGCGACATATGGACTGTCGCAATACTGCGACACGGAATAGGTCCCAATAATTATGGATACAAAGGTAATGGATGCACCACTGTCACAATCCAGTGTTTCACTGAAACTCGAGGAGATTCAGAAACGCTGCAACCAACTCATGGATGAGCCTGATACGTTGTCGGAGCTGTCACTCGAAGATCCTACTGTAGATCCTCGCGCCAGCGACCCTTATAACCATCATCGTGTCTGATTCAGTCGCAACACCACGAGCACGAACAACAGCAGCTTCGATACTTCCTCACTGGCGAGCATACTGACGCAGCCGTTGCAGAGGCAGGCTTGACAGGGGATACGTAAGGGCGTCTAGTGCCGGTCAATCGATCGCTATAGGCGCAGCAACGTGGAAAAATTCGACCTGGTACGAACTCCGGCAGGAGATCAACTGCGAACATCAAAAACCGGCCGCGAGATGCTGCGCTTGCCTCTGTATAACAAGGGCATCGGGTTTACGTTCGAAGAGCGCCGCGAGCTTGGCATCGAGGGGATGCTACCGGCGCAACACAACGACATAGAGACCCAGGCCGAACGCTCGTACCTGTCTATCTGTTTCAACCCTGACCCGGTTGGCCTGCATATTGATCTTTCCCTACTCCTGAATCGCAATGAAGTGCTGTTCTACAAGATTTTGAGTATGCATCTTGAGGAGCTGATGCCCGTTATTTACACGCCGACAGTTGGCGAGGCATCGCAATTTTTCTCCCGGGTCTATCGGCGCGCACGCGGAGTTTTTATTACTCCCAAGCACGCCGGGCGCATTGAAGAGGTTCTGCGTAACTCTGCGCCATTCAGTGGCGTTCAACTCATGGTGGTTACCGACAATGAGGCGATTCTCGGTATTGGTGACCAGGGTGTCGGCGGAATGGCCATCTCAATTGGCAAGCTTGCGCTCTACTGTGTCGGTGCGGGCATTCATCCGGGGAAGACGTTGCCCATCAGTCTTGACGTGGGGACAGATAACCAGGCTCTTCTCGACGATCCGCTCTACCTTGGTTGGCGCCAAAAACGATTGCGCGGCGCTGAGTATCTGGCGATTGTCGATGAGTTTGTCGCGGCTGCAAAGGCCGTTTTTCCCGAAGTTGTCATTCAGTGGGAGGACTTTCGCAAAGACAACGCCCTGATGATCCTGGATCGCTACCGGGACATGTTGCCGTCATTCAATGATGATATTCAGGGTACAGGTGCTGTCGCAGCCGCCAGTGTTCACGCGGCCTGTCGAATAAGCGGACGTGCCTTCCGGGACAGCCGAATCGTGATCTATGGGGCGGGTGCCGCAGGGCTGGGCATTGCACGGCAACTCCGTGGCCAATTGCAGGATGCCGGTCTTCAGGGAGATGACCTCACGCGAGCCATCATTGCATTAGACAGTCGCGGCATTGTTTCTACAGACAGACCCGGGCTGGACGACTTTAAGAAGGAGCTTGCCTGGCCGGCGGAAATGGTCGCGGAACTCGGACTGGCCGAAGATGAACACGCGAGTCTCGCTAAAGTCGTCAGTGCCTACAAAGCGACGGTGCTGATAGGCACATCAGGGCAGGGAGGGGCATTCACGGAAGAGATCGTCAAAGCTATGTCCGCCAATACGGAACAACCGGTTATTTTGCCAATGTCCAACCCAACTTTGATCAGTGAGGGGGTCCCGCAGGATATTTACGATTGGAGCAATGGCAAGGCCCTAATAGCGACAGGCAGTCCGTTCGACCCGGTCGAAACCAGTGACGGGCCGCGACGAATCGGTCAGGCGAACAATGTATTCGTTTTTCCAGGCATTGGCCTGGGCGCGATAGTCAGTGGTGCAACCGAGATAACATCGACAATGATTGCGGCTTCGTCGCGGGCTCTTGCCGCGGCTCTGTCTGAAGACGAAATCTCGAACGGGTGTCTCATGCCCGAAGTCTCGCGACTTTGGGAGGTTTGTGGCGACGTTGCGTTGGCGGTCGCGCGCCAGGCAATTGAAGATGGTGTCGCGCGGTTCACTCAAATCGATCAGCTCAAGTCAAAGATCGCGGAAAATCGATGGGAGCCGAAATACCCGGAAATCGTCACTACCGATTTGTGAACCCGGGCGCCTTGCCGGTGTCCGATAAACCCTATAGACCCTAGTAACGTTAGCAGGACTAAAATATGCAATTCTCAAGAGTATCGATCTTGATCGCCAGCCTTGTCATAGCAATTTCAGGCTGCCAGTCAAAAAACCCATCCGAGACAGCCGAAAACGTCACGGCATTGCCCGAAGGCATCACACTGCTTGAGACGGTCGAGAAGGGATCGGCGGGCGGCATCGTCATCCCTTACAAGAAGTACGAACTCGACAACGGACTGACAGTCGTTCTGCACGAGGATCTTTCAGATCCGCTCGTGCACGTCGACATCACATACCACGTTGGATCGGGTCGCGAGGAAGTTGGCAAATCGGGTTTTGCTCATTTCTTCGAGCACATGATGTTCCAGGGATCGGAAAACGTTGACGACGAAGAGCACTTTAAAATTGTTTCGGAGTCGGGAGGTACTCTCAACGGATCCACTAAT
>CAYTNO010000397.1:0-2580 GCA_964439125.1 uncultured Woeseiaceae bacterium
CGAGTTCAAGCTCGATCCGGTGTTGCTTACGATAGTAATGACACTGCTGCTGGGTGGCTTCGTGATTCTGGCGTCGGCGTCGATCACGATCTCGGACAAAATTTCGGGCGACCCGTTTTTCTACGTGGAGCGGCAACTACTTGCAGCAGTAATTGGGGCGGCTGCCGGATTGTTCTGTCTTTTTGTGCCGATGCGAGTTTGGCAAAGCGTTAGTCCTCTGTTACTGCTGGTCGGGCTTGCACTCTTGTGCGCCGTTCTCATTCCTGGCGTGGGCTATGAAGTCAACGGCAGCACCCGCTGGGTTCGTTTCGGCATCATGAATCTGCAAGTGTCCGAGCCGGCGCGCCTGTGTCTGCTGGTTTACCTGTCCGGTTACGTTGTGCGCCGACAAAAGGCTTTACGCGAGCGGTTCGTCGGATTCCTGCGACCCATGCTCGTGATCAGCCTTGGGTGTGCGCTGCTACTGGCCGAACCGGACTTCGGCGCGGCTATCGTGTTGACCGCAACAGCACTGGCCATGTTGTTTGTAGCCGGCGCGAGAATCCGGGACTTCCTGTTGTTCTTCTCGGCAACGGTCGTCGCGATAGTAGTGCTGGCAGTGACGTCGCCGTATCGAATGAAGCGCTTGACCGGTTTTCTTGACCCGTGGGCGGATCCGTTCGACTCAGGTTTCCAGTTGACACAGTCGTTGATCGCGATCGGCAGAGGCGAGTGGTTTGGCGTTGGCCTTGGCGACGGTGTGCAGAAGTTGTTCTACCTGCCCGAAGCGCATACTGATTTTGTGTTCGCAGTTTTTGCAGAAGAATTCGGTCTGCTGGGGTCGCTGCTTCTCATTGCTTTGTTCCTGGCGTTGCTTTGGCGAATATTCAGCATTGCAAAGCGTGCCGCAGACGCGGAGCGTTTTTTCGAGGCTTACCTCGCGATGGGTCTGGGCACCTGGCTTGGACTGCAGGCGTTTATCAATGTCGGTGTAAATATGGGTCTGTTGCCGACCAAGGGTTTGACGCTGCCATTGATTAGCTACGGCCGCAGCAGCCTGATCGTCACTATGGCAGCCATCGGTCTGCTGTTACGCATTCACCATGAGCTTGTGGTTGACGCAAGGCCGGTGAACCGCAAACGAGGAGGGCGTAGGAAATGAACGGGCGCCCCATACTTGTCATGGCCGGTGGCACCGGTGGACACGTCTATCCGGCACTCGCTGTTGCGCAAGCCCTTGAGGCTCATTCGCAGAACGTCGTTTGGCTCGGTACGCATCGCGGACTTGAGTCGACCGTCGTTCCCAATGCCGGCATCGACATTGAGTGGGTCAACGTGCGCGGGCTACGCCGCAAAGGCCTGCTTGCGATGCTAATAGCACCAGTCTCACTCATTTGGGCGCTCTTGCAGTCGCTCGGCGTAATTCTGCGTCGCCGACCCGTTGCCGTACTCGGCATGGGTGGCTTCGTATCCGGACCAGGCGGCCTTGCTGCCTGGCTTACCCGTCGGCCGCTCGTTATTCACGAGCAGAATGCGGCCGCCGGCCTAACAAACCGTCTTCTGGCGCGTCTTGCCCGGGTTGTGCTGCAAGCCTTCCCGGGCAGTTTTAATTCTCGAGTTAGAGCCGAGACCGTGGGTAACCCGGTCCGCGAAGACATTTCGGCGGTCGCCGAACCCGTCATTCGCTACAACGATCGGCAAGGTCCGCTGCGTTTGCTCGTACTCGGCGGCAGTCAGGGGGCATTGGCACTGAATACAACGGTGCCGGAGGCTTTGTCGAAACTGACAAAGCAGGAACGCCCGATCGTACGCCATCAATGTGGTAGCCGGACCGTCGATACGGCTCGGGATGCTTATGCCAGTCACGAGGTCGACGTCGAGCTGGTGCCTTTTATTGATGACATGGCCGAGGCGTATGCCTGGGCCGATCTTGTCGTCTGTCGCGCGGGTGCATTGACCGTTGCCGAACTCTGCGCAGTCGGCCTACCGGCCTTGTTTGTGCCGTATCCGTCGGCTGTCGATGACCATCAAACCGCCAACGCGAGGCCGATGGAAAACGTTGGTGCTGCGGCCATCATCAGTGAAACTGATCTTGGCGCCGAGATGCTGGCTAATTTGCTTCGCGAATGGCTGTCATCACGACAGTCGCTTCTGGAGCGGGCCGGAAGGGCGCGTGAACTCGCAAAGCCACAGGCTCTGGCACGCATCACCGAGCTTTGCCTCGAGCAGGCGGGTGGCCGCCCGTGATCAAACGTATGCGAAGGATTCATTGCGTGCACTTCGTTGGCATCGGCGGATCAGGCATGTCAGGCATCGCTGAGGTCATGCTGAGTCTGGGTTACCAGGTACAAGGCTCGGACCTCAAACCGAACAAACAAACACGTCGCCTTGAACAACAGGGCGCCACCGTATTCATCGGCCACGCTGCGGACAATATCTCTAAAGCTGACGCCGTCGTCGTCTCCAGCGCGGTCGATGAAACCAATCCCGAAGTCGCCACGGCACGCGAGCGCCGAATGCCGGTTGTGCCACGTGCCGAAATGCTTGCCGAGCTCATGCGTTTTCGATATTCGATCGCGGTCGCTGGAACGCATGGCAAGA
>CAYTNO010000398.1:0-2572 GCA_964439125.1 uncultured Woeseiaceae bacterium
GTACCAGTGCACTACATTATTTTGATCGGATGCGCCTGGTATGCGGCTACTCAGTCGCTCAGTGTATGGGGTGTGCTATCGATCGCTGTGGTCGCCGGTTTGGCCGGCGGCTTCGCCATCAACACAGGCCACGAACTCGGCCACAAGAACTCCAGAGTTGAAAAGTTGTTGGCTAAAGTCGTCCTGGCACTTCCGGCTTACGGCCATTTTACGATCGATCATAATCTCGGCCACCACCGAGATGTCTCGACGCCCGCGGATCCGGCAAGCTCCCGCATGGGCGAGAGTATTTACCGCTTCGCGATACGTGAAATTCCGGGAGCATTCCGGGAGGCCTGGGCAATAGAAAAAGACCGGCTGGCGCGTCGCAATAAGCCCGTTTGGCATCCGGCAAATTTGATCCTGCAGTCGTACGCACTATCGACTGTAATTACGATCGGCTTCGTCGCTGCATTCGGTTGGTTGATGTTGCCATTCCTGTTCGTCCATCACGTTTTCGCTTACTGGCAACTGACCAGCGCGAATTACGTCGAGCACTATGGCCTGTTACGAGAACGCGATGAAAACGGCAAGTACGAGCGCTGCCAGAAACATCACTCCTGGAACAGCAACCACATATTCAGCAACCTCGTTCTGTTTCATCTCGAGCGACATGCGGATCATCACACGCATCCATTGCGTCGCTACCAGTCGCTGCGTCATTTCGACGACCTTCCTCGATTGCCGAGTGGTTACTTTGGCATGTATCTGCTTGCCTACGTACCAGCGCTTTGGTTTCGGGTTATGGACAAGCGTTTACTCGCTTTGCCACATATCCAGGGGGATCTCGACAAGGTCAACATCGACCCGGCGGCAGGTGCTGCCATATTTCTTAAGTACGGACGTGACAAGATGGTCGCGCCGCCCCTGACCTAGGCCTGCCTCGACCGCAAAGCGATTTGACAGCGTTGAGTCGGTTCAGCCTGACTGACGCGCTGCCGGGAAGAGCTTCATTTCTGCGAGCGACTGCCTCAAGGCGCCGAAGAACGTCATGTCGTCAAGCCTGTGGTATTGGATCTTCATGGTTAGGGCACTTCCAAATATTATGCTGAGCAACGTCAGAAGAGACCCGAGAGCAAGCGTTGACATGCCGGTAACGCCCTGCCCAATCGTGCAACCCAGAGCCAGTACGCCGCCAAACCCCATGGCTATTCCACCGAAGATATGCCGAATCATGTCGCCCCGGTCAGTGAAGGTTTCCAGGCGGAACTTGCCGGTCAGTACGACATAGAGAAACGACCCCAGGATCACACCAAACACCGCGGCAACGCCGAAACTGATGGTCGAACCGGTAAAGGTCAGCAAGTACATGAGGCTCTCGCCCGTCGGAGCAACAAACGTGTATGACCCGAGGCGCACAGGATCAAAATCATCGAAACCGATCACGCCTGTGACATACCAGCCGGCAGGAATAATCAGACCAATGACGATACCGGCCAGGACATTGTCAATACTCCGCCAGAACGATTTTGCCGCAAACGCATATGCAATCAACCCCCCGCCCAGCAATGCGGTAACAACCCAATTTACAAGCGCCGTATTCTCTATTCCGGTAGCGGCCGCGATAAGGGTGCCTATACCCTGATCCGGAATATCAGATCCGGACAGATTAAAATTTGTCACCTCAATCGCATTCACTCTGACCAGTGCCAGCAAGCCGCGCATTGTCATGTAGGCTGTTAGTCCCAGCAGTATCATGACGATCAGCGACTTGAGGTTTCCGCCGCCTACGCGGACTAGTGTTCGTTGCCCGCAACCCGACGCCAGAGTCATGCCGATACCGAACACAAGGCCACCGAGCACATGGCCCAGCCAACCGAAATTCGGCGTCAGGTACATGACCTCACTGAGATCGATCAGCCCCTGTGCTTGCATGATCTGGGTGGCAAGAATTGCAACGCCAATAGCCAGAAACCAGGCTCTGAGCCGATCCTTGCTGCCAATGTTTACCCAGTCGCTGACCGCACCCATGGTGCAGAAATTGGTCTTATTGGAAACCGCACCAAAAAGGATACCAATCAGAAAGCCGAGCATGGCAACTCGGTAAACAGGCTCCCATTCCATCATTCGGTATCTGCCGCTGGTGTGATCAAAACGTCATCCCCCTGCAAACCGCGAGCTTTCGCGAACACCTTAAACTCGGTGTCAAAATAGTGCTTGCCTTCGATGTACTCACCGAGCAACAGGAAGTCCTCAGGTGTCTTCGTCATGCCAAGGTGGCGATATATCTCGACACCGTTCAGGTCGAGAAAGGACACGACGGGTGTCAAAAATATTCTGCGATGGTCAGAAAACACCTTGGACGGCAAGGTAATACCGTCAAAGTCCTTCAACTCCACATCGCCATGAATATCTACGGCTATACTGACGAAACGCTCCCGGTACCAATCCTGCACATGCTTTTGATTAAAAATTTTCCTCAGCATGTATTGGCAATAAGGGCAATCCTCGGCCTCGAAGAACAAGAGCATTCCAATTTTGCCCTGCTCACGAGCCGCCTGCATTTCTTCAGGCAAATCACCAAAAGTCTGCT
>CAYTNO010000399.1:0-2564 GCA_964439125.1 uncultured Woeseiaceae bacterium
TCACTCGGCGTCCGGCAGGTTAAAACCGGCTATGTGGGCCCGGCCGGCTCACTAAAAAGAGTGGATGCTGGCGGCAAGCTGCAGAACGAATGGCACGACAGCCAGTATGCGGTCGAGCACCAAATCAAAGTCCTGCGCGAAGCCGCAAAGCGGCACATCAGCATCAATACGCACGAACCGGTCAAGGACACGGGCCTTCGCCGCACCTTCCCGAACTGGCTGGCTCGCGAAGGCGCGAGAGGGCAAGAATTTGCGGTTTGGGGCGAAACGGCGAATCCGCCCGAACACACGGTCATGCTGGCGTTCACACGAATGCTGGCTGGGCCGCTGGATTTTACGCCCGGCTTGTTCGATCTCGATTTTGAGGCGCGCGGCAACAAACGGCGTGTGCAATCGACGCTCGCGAAACAGTTAGCACTGTACGTTGTCTTGTACAGCCCAATTCAAATGGTGCCGGACTTGTTCGAAAACTACGCACAGCTTCCCGATGCGTTCCAGTTCATTGTTGATGTGCCGACGGATTGGGAAGAGAGCATCGCCATAGCAGGCGAGGTCGGTGATTTCGTTGCAATTGCGCGCAAGGAGCGGGGCGGCAGCGATTGGTACCTTGGTGCGATAACGGACGAACGGTCGCGAACGCTGGCTTTGCCGCTGGGTTTTCTTGACGATGGCAACGATTACATTGCAACGATCTATCGTGACGGGGACGATGCTGATTGGCAATCCAACCCCTACGATTACATTATTGAAGAGCGACAGCTCGGTCGTGAACAAAAGCTTGAATTGACGCTTGGCGCAGGCGGCGGCGCGGCGATCCGATTCCAGCCAAAGCCTAAGGCGGAACAATGAAACAAAAACCACAGCTCGGTTTCTGGCAGATCTGGAACATGTGTTTCGGCTTCATGGGGATTCAGTTCGGCTTTGCGCTGCAAAACGCCAACGTCAGCCGCATCTTTCAGACGCTCGGAGCCGAGATCGATGATATCCCGATACTCTGGATCGCCGCTCCTCTGACCGGGCTTATCGTGCAGCCGATCATTGGCTACATGTCCGATCGAACCTGGAACCGACTCGGGCGTCGCCGTCCATTTTTCCTGGTCGGTGCGATCCTCGCGTCGCTGGCGCTGTTCGTCATGCCTAATTCCCCCGTGCTGTGGGTCGCCGCGGGCATGCTCTGGATCATGGATGCGAGTATTAACGTCTCGATGGAGCCGTTTCGTGCGTTCGTCGGTGACATGTTGCCGGAGAAGCAGCGCACGTCCGGATTCGCGATGCAGACGTTTTTCATCGGCATTGGCGGGGTCGTTGCTTCGGCACTGCCGTATATGATGACCAACTGGTTTGACGTCAGCAACGTGGCGGCGCCCGGCCAGGTACCTGATTCGGTCAAGTGGTCGTTCTACCTGGGCGGTGCCGCGTTCCTCCTCGCCGTGAGCTGGACGGTATTTCGATCCCGTGAGTATTCGCCCGAGGAATTGGCCGAATTCGACGCCGCGCGGCCAGCCGAGCACATTGCCGAGGACACCGCGCTTCGTTCTGCCTCGAAGTATCGCAACGGCGGCGTCGTCTGGGCAGTTATCGGTGTCGCTCTCTGGTACTGGATCATGAGCCAGGGGCTCGACAAGCAGTTGTATGTCCTCGCTGGCGGATTCACAGTGTTTGGCTTGCTGCAGATCGTTACGAGCGTGCTGCAAAACAACGACAAGATTGATAACGGGCTATATCACATCATGCATGACCTGTTTCACATGCCGAGGGCCATGCGGCAACTCGCCGTTGTGCAGTTTTTCTCCTGGTTCGCGATGTTCGCAATGTGGATTTACGGCACATCAGCGGTAACCAGTTATCATTTTGGAACGACCGATGTTTCGTCGTCCGCTTACAACGACGGTGCCAATTGGGTAGGCGTGCTTTTTGGGGCGAAATTCGGAATTGCGGCGCTTGCCGCGATCCTTATCCCGGTCATTGCCCGCCGACTTGGATGCCGGATGAGCCACCTCATTAACATGATAATCGGTGGAATCGGGCTGATCAGTTTCCTGTTTATCAAAGACCCAAAGCTTTTGCTCGTTTCAATGGTTGGTGTTGGCATAGCGTGGGGATCAATCCTGTCGCTGCCGTACGCGCTCTTATCGAGCAATCTGCCGTCGCACAAGATGGGTATCTACATGGGCATCTTCAATTTCTTCATCGTGATACCACAGCTCGTTGCAGCGAGCGTGCTGGGGCTGGTCCTCAGGGAGTTTTTCGACCTGCAGAGTATTTACGGCCTGGTTATTGGTGGCGTGCTAATGATCATTGGCGGTTTGGCAACACTGCTGGTGGACAAAGAGGCCGAGCCGCAATGAGTCGCGACTGAGGCGGCTGTTTTGGATCTTGATTGCCCTTGTTCGAGATTCTGTCGCGGCTAAAGCCGCTCCCACAGATTCTATCGATGAATTGTGGGAGAACTTGTGGGAGCGACTTCAGTCGCGACAGGGCCGCGCGCTCCTACTAATGTTTAATTGCGCCGCAGGATTCACGAACGATCAATTCGGGCTCCATTAGCGCGGATTCAACGGGTT
>CAYTNO010000400.1:0-2555 GCA_964439125.1 uncultured Woeseiaceae bacterium
CGGGGATCCGACGGAGCGCCTGCGCCATTGGCTGAGGCGTATGCAGGCAGGCAACGAGATACTGGTTCCCGGCGTGGAAGACCTGCCGGTGCAGTACATCGATGCGGCTGACCTATGCAGCTGGATGGTGCGTATACTGGAGGACGGCAGTGGCAGTGGCCCTTACAACGCGGTCGGTGCTGAAGAGCCGTATCGTGCCAGGCCACTCCTTGAAGGCCTTCGCGATGCGACTGGGTCGAAGTCAACACTGACCTGGATCGACTGGGAATGGATTCGGAAAGAAACCGAAGAAGATCCGCGCTATGGACCCTGGTACGGAGAAGGGCCGACGCCGATCATGCAGGTCAATAATGACAGGGCAGTCGCAACCGGTCTTACGTTCCGGCCGATTGCGGACACTGCGAAAGACATGATTGCGAAGCTTGATGAGTATGGTGAACCAAGATGGGGGCCAGGCGGGTTTAGCCCAGAACTGGAAGTCGAACTATTGAAGAAGTGGGATGCACAAAAATGAATATTCTTAAACCCGGGACAGGAAATCAAGCCGCCAACAGAAAAGCGGCGGTTGAATACATTACCTCGAATATATTTGAGGCTGAATCGGTTGACGTCGCTTCTGGAAAATTCACTTCGACTGACGGGGAATCCTATCAGGTGTCCGCTTACGCTGAGACGCCCGCAGCATTTGTTTCGACTCCGAAAGTTGATGAGTCCAAGGACAGTATCGATGCGTCAGGTGTCCGAGTGTTGATGTTCAGGCAACTTAAGCACGACAAACGGTCGTTCGTCTATGAAGTTGATCCTCAGAAAATAACGTTGAAGCCCAAGTCTTCATCAGCCGAATGGTTGGACGTCAGCAAGGTCGCGACACGAATCTGGGTTTGCACCAGCGACGAGATCAAGCTGATCGACAAGATAGCCAAGGATTCGTAGCGCGCCGAGCGACGGCCCCAGTGCTGATTGCAGCAAATGCAGTGGGGTCAGTCCTTTCCGGGCATACAGAGCTGCCGCCGCATATGGTGCGGCCCAGGTAATCGATTGGTCGCCGGCTTCACTAGTGGAGCATGCCTGCTATGCTTAGAGCTATCCCTATGCATCGGAACCAGCATTGAAGAGTAATCTGCAATACGGTTTTTCGCTGGGCGAGTTCTGGATTCGACCGAATCAGTGCCTGGTGGTGGGGCCGGCCGCGGAGCATCACATCCCGCGGAAAGCTATGGATGTCCTGGCGCACCTCGCGGGCGCGAACGGTGAACTGGTCAAGCGGGAGGAGTTGCTGCAGTCTGTTTGGGGGAACGAGGCAGCAGACTTGGAAGCCCTGAAGCAGTGTGTCAACGAGCTGCGGCAAGTACTTGGTGATCGGCGCGAGAACCCGCATTACATCGAAGCTATTCCGGAACGTGGCTATCGACTATTGGTTGAAGTCATTCCCGATCATCCTGCGGTTGAACCACAGCGCTCAAACGATTCCAAGAATGCATTAGAAGTACTTTGGGATGAGTTGAAAGGCAGAAATGTCGTACGAGTGGCAATTGCCTATGCTGCCGTCTCCTGGTTACTTCTGCAGTTCGCCCAGATCGTTTTCGATGCCCTCAGATTGCCGGACTGGGTGCTACCGGCGCTTCTTTTCGTACTGGCCGCCGGCTTTTTGATTGCGGTTGTGATTGCCTGGCTGTTCCAGGTTGTGCCAGAGCACAAAGGCTGGGAGTCAGGTCGGCGTGGCAGGCTTACCACGCTCGTCGATATCGGGATTATCGCCGTATTGTTCGTCGCTGTTGGGCTGCTTTCATATCGGCAGTTTATCGACGTGCCGATGTTTGCCGAGGTCGATTCGCTGCCGTCGGCAATGACGTCTCCGGAGCCCGCTGAGAAATCGATAGCCGTACTGCGATTTGCAAGTTTTGGTGGTGATAGTTCGTTTAGCAACGGTCTGGGTGAGCATTTACTCAACTTGCTTGCACGGGTTGGCGATCTAAAAGTGCCATCCCGTCAGGCGACATGGATGCTCTCGGATAAGAATGTCGACCCGACGTCCATTGCGAAAAAGCTGCGTGTGAAATACGTGCTCGAAGGCAGCGTCCAGCAACAAGAAGAACGAATCCGTGTAACCGCTCAATTAATTGATGGCGCGTCGGGGACACACGTTTGGTCCGAACACTATGACGAGATTCTGTCGGCAGAAAATTTTTTCAACATTCAGGATGCGATCGCGCAGCAAGTAGTGCAAAAACTCAAGGCGACCGTATCGCAAAAAGAGACACGTCAACTGACGGCTCAGCGTACGGAAAATGACGACGCCCTCATACAATATCTGGCGGGAAGGGAGGCGTTAAACAAACCAAAAACTGATCAGTCATTGACAAGTGCCGTGCAAGCGTTCGAAACGGCGATTTCGGCGGACCCGCGTTTCGCTGAGGCGCATGCTGGTCTCTGTGAGGCACATCTCGCTTGGTACGTCACCTATCGAAACGTCGAACACTTCGATGCAGCACAAGAAGCCTGCATGCGGGCACTTCAAATTGATAACGATATCGGCGAGGTCTACGCCGCTCTAG
>CAYTNO010000401.1:0-2553 GCA_964439125.1 uncultured Woeseiaceae bacterium
CAGCTCCGAGGCGCGCCGCTTTTCGTCGTCGGACAGAAGCGCAGTTTCCAAAATAACCTTGCACACCGCATTACCATCGACGCAGTCTTCGACCACGGCCTGGATATCGCGAAACACCAGATCGTCATTGCCGCCCTTGAGTGCGCCGATGTTGATGACCATGTCGATCTCACGGGCGCCGTTACGAATGGCGCGGCGTGCTTCCATAGCCTTGATCGCGGGCTCGTTCGCCCCGAGCGGAAAGCCGACAACGGTACAGGTGAGCACTTCGCTACCGCGCAGCAATTCAGCTGCCAGCGCAACCCAGGTCGGATTGATGCACACCGAGCGGAAATTGTATTCGAGAGCTTCGGCGCAAAGCGTGCGAACCTGCTCTTCGGTCGAACCGGGTTTGAGCAGTGTGTGATCGATATAACGGGCGAGATCACCGGGAATGCTTCCCGGTCGCTCAGCGGGAGCGACGCTGGTCAGTCCCGTGGCACCGAGCCGCACGAATTCTCGTGCTGCTTCCGGATTGTCGCCAACGCAATCGCCGTTCGGCTCGTTGCTGGATATCGGACCCAGTATCTGATGCAGACGATCTACGACCTTATCAATGTCCTGATCCGACAATTGCAGGCCGCCGGTATCCTCAGCAAACATTGCGACTCTATTCAGATGGCGTGATTCGGTACAGTCAGTTGCCAGCCAGACGTCGACGATCTGTTTCGCCAGTCCTACGCCAATCAGGCCAGCGCCAAGCGTTAGTACATTGGCATTGTTGTGCTCGCGACTATTGCGGGCGCTGGAGAGATCGTAGGCGAGCGCCGCCCGCACATCCGGCACCTTGTTCGCGACCATGCACGAACCAATTCCAGCGCCGTCGATCATAATGCCGACATCTGCGCTGCCTTGGGAAACCGCGTCCGCAACCGCACGGGCAAACAGCGGATAATCCACTGCTTCACGAGATGAAGTTCCGACATCCTGGACCTGGTGCCCGGCTTCACGCAGATGCGCCACGAGCTCAGTCTTGAGGTCGAAGCCACCGTGATCGGCACCCAGCGCAATTCTTTTTGGCTTGTTCATGTCCACACCGCCGCATCATCTCGCCGCTCCGAGCGCGAACCCGCCGGGGGCGCACTCGTTCCAGCATCCAGAACCGCCTGTAACTTCATAACATAAAGTCGGAGCCGCTCGAGCCCGAGCTCGGTAATGCGAAACTCGGTGACTGTACGCCGACCCTTTTTTCCTTTACCAATTTCGATGTAACCTATGTCGGCAAGCTTGCGGGTTTGCACATGCAGGTTGCCATCGGACAGGCTGGTTTCGGCTTTCATGTCGGTAAAGGAGACGGGCACGCCCGGCACGAGCGTGGCCAGGATGCCTAGGCGACAGGGTGCGCTGATCATTTCGTCGAAGTGTAGATTCACGGTTCAATTAACTTTATTTCACGAAGTATCCGCCGTTCAAGTGGCTTGTGTCAAGCTCTACGAGGCATGTTGGCAGCATATACTTTATAATATGAAGCTATTAGATCACAAATAACAGGAATAGGCGTCACAATATGAAGCGAATCAGAGTTGTGCTGTTGTTGATCCTCGTACTGTCATTGCTTGCCGTGCTGGGTGGCAGCGGCTACCGATATCTGTTTGGGGCGCATTCGCTGGACGTGGTTGGCGAAGCTTCGCGCCATGACGGCGATCTGACTTTGCCGGGTGCCGGTTGGGCAAACTACGGCAATGACGCGGGCGGTCACCGCTACAGCTCGGCCGAGCAGATCAACACGGCAAATGTCAGTGAACTGGAAGTGGCCTGGATGTTCAGCAGCGGGGATCTGGCGAATAAACCGGGCGCCATCGAGGGGAGCATTGCCGAGGGCACACCGATCCTCGTCGATGATGCGCTGGTCTTCTGCACGCCTTTCAATGAGGTGATAGCACTCGATCCTGGCAGCGGCGAGGAGCTTTGGCGCTTCGACGCCAAAATCAACCTGGATCAGCACCCGGCAAATCAGTTCGTTTGTCGGGGCGTGGCGCAGTGGCGGGACGATGACCCGGGCACGGCATGCTCGCCGCGAATTCTGATGGGTACCAATGACGGCCGGCTGGTCGCGATCGATGCGCACAGCGGAAGATCATGCCCTGGTTTCGGTGAACAAGGGCAAGTAGTGCTCAATGTCGGAATGGAGCTGGTTTGGCCCGGAGAGTTTCAAATTACTTCGCCGCCCGTCGTTGTCGGAGACACGGTTGTTGTCGGCTCCGCTATTTCGGACAACGTCCGAGTTGCCGCACCGCACGGCACCGTGCGAGCTTTCGACGCGCGGACGGGTGAGCCGAAGTGGGATTTCGACCCAATCCCCAGGACTGTTGGCAACCCGGATTGGCAAGGCGATGAGCCGCCGGTGGAAGGTCACGCTAACGCATGGGCGCCGATGTCAGCTGATCCTGAACGCGGCCTGGTTTTCGTACCCACCTCCAGCCCGAGCCCGGATTTCTTTGGCGGCTTGCGCCCCGGCGACAATCGGCATGCCAATTCTGTGGTTGCGCTGAACGTTGAAGACGGCAGTGTTCA
>CAYTNO010000402.1:0-2553 GCA_964439125.1 uncultured Woeseiaceae bacterium
ACATCAACTGGTTGGGAATCTATGTATTGCGTGACGGCGAACTGGTGCTGGGCCCATTCCAGGGTAAGCCCGCATGTATTCGAATACCGATAGGCCGTGGCGTTTGTGGCACAGCCGCGGCAACGCTCGAAACACAGCGCGTTTCAAATGTGCACGATTTTCCGGGTCATATTCCTTGTGACGATGCGTCGCTATCTGAAATCGTCGTGCCACTCGTTATCGATGCAGCGTTTGTCGGAGTGCTGGACATCGATAGCCCAACGATTGACCGCTTTAACGCAAGCGATCAGGAAGGTGTGGAATTGTTATGCAGCGCGTTTTGCGAATCGCAGGCAGGCAGAAATTTTATTTGACCCTGGAGACATACTCGCGCGAGCGTGTATCCACACGAATCGTTTCGTTCTGATCCACAAACAAGGGCACTCGAACAACCGCGCCCGTCGATAACGTCGCCGGTTTTACCCCACCGCTTGCCGTATCGCCCTTGACACCGGGATCAGTCTCAACAATTTCGAGTTCGACAAAGTTGGGTGGCGCGACAAGTAACGGCGAGTTATTCCACAGCGTGATCTGGCAGATGTCCCCGTCACTAATCCAGTTTTTTGCGTCACCAACAGCTTTCTCATCGGCCGCGTACTGTTCATAGGTGTCAGCAACCATGAAGTGCCAAAACTCACCGTCGGCATAGAGATACTGCATATCGGTATCCATGACATCGGCAGCCTCAACGCTCTCGCCCGACTTAAATGTCTTATCGACCGTCTTGCCGGTTTTGAGGTTCTTAATGCGCACACGGCTGAACGCCTGTCCCTTGCCCGGTTTGACGAACTCATTCTCAACAATGATGCACGGATCGCGATCCATAAGGATCCGGAGCCCCGATTTGAATTCACTAGTGTTGTAATTTGCCATAACGTCGGATGATACCGCAGTCCCGAATGAGTGCCACTGAAAGACGGATTATCACAGTGATCGCACCGAAAGCACACCGAAATTTGATACCCGTCACGGTTTTGGCATACCGACCGCGACACCTGCACCGGCGGTGCTAGACTCGCAACTTCTTAACAGAATCCGGACCGATACGGAAATCACCGGGCCGTCGCAAGGAACGCAATTTGAACGGGCGACATAGCATCTCGATCGCTATCCTGAGCGAAAGTCAGGATGACGTTGCGCTGATAAACAGCACGCTTCGCGATGCCGGGCATGCGGCGCAATGCCATTGGATCAAGACCCCTACCGACCTCAGCAAGCTACTAGCCGACGAACCTGTTGAGCTGCTGATTCTAAATTGCGACCGCTATCCGGATACCATCAAACAGGTCATAAAACACAAAGATCGCCATAACCCTGAAGTGCCGGTTATTGCTCTGCAGCAAGAAGCAGACGAAGAACGCATTCTGGAAGCGATGAAAAGCGGCGCCTGCGATCTTGTTTCCATTGGTCTTCGAGATCGACTGCGGTCAGTCGTTACTCGCGAATTGCGCGCATTGCGCGTCGAGCGAGCGTTGAATTCGACTATTCATTCGGCCACCGAATACAAGCGCCAACTAAAAGACCACATGCAGTCGTCGTCGAGCGCAATTGCGCTTGTCGAAGAAGGAATCATTACTGACGTCAACAATGCCTGGCTAAGTCTGTTCCGGGCAGCGAGCAATGACGAGGTAAATGGCTTGCCCCTGATGGATAATTTCGACCGTGAAAGTCAGGCCGCCATCAAGGGTGCTCTGATTGCGGCCATCGCTGGAAAATGGGCCGTGGATGAAAAGCTTATTGCCAAGTCACACATCACGAGTGACGACAGCAACGAAGTCCATCTCGAGTTCCGCAAATTCGTTTTCGACAATGGCCCGTGTGTGCAGGTGCGCATCTCCGCAGCTGCAAAACAAGTTCAGGAGCCGACTAAACTCGTCCACGACGCGTTAAAGCGGGACCCCACAACCCTTTTGTTTCATCGGGCACAATTCCTGGAACGGATCCAGAAGCGACTTCGCAGAAAGCCGACGTCTGGCCTGCACGCTTTGGCCTACGTACGAATCGACAAATTCGCCGACGTCTGCGAAAGAGTGGGCATCCTCAATTCCGATGAAATTCTTGCGCAGTTCGCTGAAGCGGTACGAAAGCGCATGCACCCTCGTGACGTCGCCGGCCGGTTTGAAGGAACAGCGCTTATGGTGCTTCTCGAACGAGGCAAAGCGCGTGACGCCGAAGTCTGGGGCAAACAACTCTGCGAACACATTCGCACACTGACGTTCGATGTCGACGACAAATCAACACCCTTGACCTGTACGGTCGGCGTCTGCGCAGCGAACGAGATCTACAGCACACTCGAACAATTTGTCACGGCTACCGTTGACGCATACAAAATCGGCAAACAGGATGGTGGCAATACGGTGGTGCTCAGCGACACCGCCGCAGAGGACACAAAACAACGGGAATTCGACGCGATTTGGGTCAAACACCTCAAGTCGGCACTTATGGACGATCGCTTCCGTCTTGCTCAACTGCCCATAGCGGGTTTACGCAGCGATGGCATTGAAATGTATGACT
>CAYTNO010000403.1:0-2551 GCA_964439125.1 uncultured Woeseiaceae bacterium
AATGATGCTTGAACTGTCTTGGCGAATCGTCGACTCCTGGATAGGCAACCCGGTACTGCCACTCATGGAGTCCTGCGTAAACCGCGTGTGCTCGAACGAAATTTTGTCGTCGTCCCCGTAACTCGTCAACCACCTGAACGATCCGCGATCAACATCTTCGTCGACGATCGTCCCGAAGCCGGAGCCGGTGGATTTCCAGCGGGACAGATCGAGATTCAAATTCGTAGATTTCCCGAAGGCCGAACTTCGCCCGCTAAATCCATACTCATCATTCTCAGTGAGGAATCGCCCTGCGAGACTCGTCGTTATCGACGGGTGGCTTCTCTCGTAGTACACGGAGAACGGATACTCTTTCAGGTCCAGGAAATTTAGGCGCGCCAGAAAATTCAGTAGTGTTTCGTTGTTGTTCAGGCCCCCCGCGGCGGTATCGAACCGCTGCTGCACCAGCAGCGGTCCTCCACCGATGTCCATGTTCAAAAACCCGGGGTGGTAGACATAGCTCCGTGACATCAAGAGGAGTTCCTGTTCCCAGGTCGATCGATCCTCGAAAGAAGCGGTCGAGGGACCCGAGCTGCGATCATTTTCATCGAGCAGGTACCTCACGGAAAATGAAGCGTCGGTATCCAGAAGCCCGAACGGCTTGACTTCAACATCGTCGTGCGAGTCGCCCAGCAGGATTTGTGGGTATAGCAGTACGCTCGCCAGCAGCGTCGTCCATACCGTCACCCACCTTGTTTGCCGTTTTCCGTTCATTGCCTACATACAGAACCTTCCCGGCGATGCCGGCAGGTTACTCCCGTAGCTCCCCGTAACCGAAAACGACGACCCTGTTCAAGCCATACTGGCTGGCGACGAACACAAGGTACTCAATTTCGAAATTTGGGGCGGCGAATTTTTCGAAGTACTGCACATTTTGGTAGTCGATCTTGACGACGGTCGGCAAATTGATGTTCCATCGCTCTGCGCCGGGCTCGCCAAATGCCATCAGGGCGCCACCATCAGCATCGAGTACCTGGATATTCTGGAATGCGGCATCGACGACGTAGATATGCCCTTCATGATCGAGCGCGATACCCTTCGGCCGCGAAAATGTGCCGGGGCGACTCCCCTGAGTTCCGATTGCCCGGATAAAATTGCCGTCGGCGTCGAATTGTTGCAGCCGGAAATTGCTCGTGTCGGTCACATAGATCGTGCCATCATTGCCGATTGCCAAATTGGTCGGGTGAAACAGCTGCCCTGGCTCGGAACCAGCTTCTCCGAAAGTTCCAATGGTCTCACCCGAGGCCTTGTCCAGTACGTGAATCTGGTGATTCACGATGTCGGTGACATACATCCGGGAGCCGGCAATTGCCACGTCGACGGGTCTGAACTGCCCGGGTTCGCCTATCGCTCGCAAAAAGCGATCGTCAGCACTAAACACCAACACTTGCTCGCGATCCGTATCGGTGATGTAGCGCGTGCCGTCTGTGTCGATCGTGATATTGATCGGTTTTGCAAGCGCACCTGCGCCAGTCGGCCTAACTAGTTTCGAGCGGCTGTTCGCGAGATCGAAAATTCCATAGCCATTGCCACGTGTGTCCACGACGTAAATGGCGCCTTCGTGCACGGCCAGGCCATACGGTTTCTGGACGAGCTGCGCTTCTTTGTCCTCGCCGCCAAACACGAAGTCACGGAATCCCTTCTTTTCTGTGCTGATGTCCAGCGCCGACGAGAATTTAGTCAGGAACTGCAACCGTGGCTCATTCGGCGGTAGCGGTAAGAAGAGCGGTTGTTCGCCAACAGTTTCGTCGTCCGCCATCGATGGGGCAATGGCGAAAAGCAGCACGGCGCCAACCAGGCAAGCCACGGCGCGTAGAATCGTCACATTTGTCTTAATATCATTCATATGATCGATAGTACCGGGAATTCGCAGAGCACAGATTCAAGAACGCTGCCGTCGGCGCTGTGGCCGGCGGCAGCGGATATTAGGTAACCGTTACTTGGCGTGACAGGTCTGGCATAAGGCGCTCGCAGCGTTACTCTTAACCAGCAGACTCGCCTCACCAGAACTGTTGTGGACATCATGGCAGGACGCGCATTCAACGTTGCCGCTGAATAGCATGTCGGCGGCAATCGTAGAGCCTCCCGGTATGCCTGACGGGTTGGTATCCGGTACGAGGGTAGTGTCCGCCGCGTACGATATTGCGATTGGATGATCGTTGGACAGATCGGTTCCGAAATTGGCGCCCCCACTAATGAAACTACTTCCAGTGGTTCCGCCAAAGGAGTCCAAAGCCACCGTGCCGTCATGGCAGGACAGGCATAAAAGTGAAACGCCGGTCGGCTGGTTGGGCGTAGCATTAAGCGTTGTGTTGGTATACAGCGTGAAGACAGAACTTGTCAGCGCGTGGTTCCACAGCGGCGCGTCCGACACGCCTGTTGCTGCGTTGTGCGGTGTATGGCAGACGAGACAGATCTGGCCGCCACTCCAGCCGTCGCTTGAAAAGTCGTGGTCACTGCCCACGATGGTCTGCGCAGATGATATTCCGCTCCAAAGCAGACCGGCGACGAC
>CAYTNO010000404.1:0-2540 GCA_964439125.1 uncultured Woeseiaceae bacterium
TTGAGGGGGCAGTGGCGCGAGCCGTGCGAGTTCGAGTCTCGCCCAGAGCACCAAACAACAAAAAAGTAGTGGGTCACCCCGCACAAGGGGGTATTCAAAGCGCGCTACGCTGATACAATGTCGCGCTAATTCAGGGGCGAACTGGCGCACCGGATCTCAGGCGGACATGCTGCAAGAATACTTTCCCATTTTGGTCTTCCTTGGCGTCGCGACAGGCATTGGTCTGTTGTTGCTCGGGCTGGGCTTCCTGATTGGCAAGGGTAGTAAGGACGCCGCGAAGCTATCGCCCTACGAGTGCGGTTTCGAAGCCTTCGAAGACACTCGCACCAAGTTTGATGTTCGCTACTACCTGGTCGCCATTCTGTTCATTATTTTCGACCTGGAAATCGCCTTTCTATTCCCATGGGCAGTGTCTCTCGACACGGTCGGGCATTTCGGACTTCTCGCGATGGGGCTGTTCCTTGCCATACTCGTCGTAGGCTTCATTTACGAGTGGAAGAAAGGGGCTCTCGAGTGGGATTAGCGAACACGGCCGAGGCCACTGACGTAACGACTGTTGAAACAGCTGAAGCGTCCGGCGAGAGCCTGCAGAAGAAAGGGTTTGTCGTTACGAGCGTCGATTCGGTGATGAACTGGGCGCGTACCGGCTCGCTTTGGCCGATGACTTTCGGTCTGGCGTGTTGTGCTGTCGAGATGATGCAGGCAGGGGCGTCACGTTACGACCTGGATCGATTCGGCATAATCTTTCGCCCGAGCCCACGGCAATCTGACTGCATGATCGTCGCTGGTACCTTAACAAACAAAATGGCACCGGCACTTCGTAAGGTCTATGACCAGATGCCAGAGCCACGTTGGGTGGTCTCGATGGGTTCCTGTGCCAACGGTGGCGGTTACTACCACTATTCCTACGCAGTTGTGCGGGGCTGTGATCGCATTGTCCCCGTTGATGTGTACGTACCTGGCTGTCCTCCAACCGCAGAGGCGCTGATCTACGGGTTGATGCAACTGCAAAACAAGATCCGCCGCACGAGTACGATAGCAAGATAAAAATGAGTGACCGCAACGAGACATTAGCCGCTCAAATTGAAGAGCGCTTCGGTGAGCGGATGACGCGAATCCCGTCGATTTGTAGCGAATTGGGCTATGAGATTGACAAGGACGACCTCGTCGAGATTGCGACTACGTTGCGCAATGATGGCGACTTCGGTTTCGAAATGCTTGTGGATGTATGCGGCGTTGACTATCTAAGCTACGGAAGCGATGAATGGACGACCAGCAGCGCGACCGGCACAGGATTTAGCCGTGGCGTAGAGCGTGAACCGGTCATCCTTGATGAGGCTGATGAGTTTGAGCCCAGACGTTTCGCAGTCGTGTATCACCTTCTTTCCGTGCAGCACAATTTCCGTCTGCGTTTGCGCACTTTTACCGGCACGGATAACCCGCCGATCGTGAAGTCCGTCGTTGATATCTGGAACGGTGCAAACTGGTTCGAGCGCGAGGTTTTTGATCTCTTCGGTATCTTGTTTGATGGTCATCCGGATTTGCGTCGAATATTGACTGACTATGGTTTTATCGGTCATCCGTTCCGCAAGGACTTTCCGTTGACTGGCAATGTTGAAGTGAGCTACGACGCCGACAAGGGGCGCGTGGCATATAAGCCGGTGAGCATTGAGCCAAGGACGCTTGTTCCCAGAGTCATACGTGATGACAACCGTTACTCAGCCGATCTGAAGGACGTTACTGATGGCTGAGATTCAAAGCTATACGATGAACTTCGGCCCGCAGCACCCCGCGGCACACGGCGTGTTGCGACTTGTGCTGGAGATGGAAGGCGAGGTCATTCAAAAAGCGGACCCGCACGTAGGTTTGTTGCATCGTGGCACGGAAAAGCTCGCAGAGAGCAAACCGTATAACCAGAGCATTGGTTACATGGATCGTCTCGACTACGTATCGATGATGTGCAACGAGCATGGTTACGTCATGGCCATCGAAAAACTGCTCGGCGTTACGGTGCCGATCCGAGCGCAGTACATCCGCGTCATGTTCGATGAGATCACTCGCATTCTTAATCACCTGTTGTGGTTGGGCGGCCACGGGCTGGATATCGGTGCGATGACGATGTTCCTCTACTGCTTCCGTGAGCGAGAGGATCTGATGGACTGCTATGAGGCAGTTTCTGGCACACGTATGCACGCAACTTATTATCGACCGGGCGTTCATTGACCTGGTTATTCAGTTCTTGCCGCTAACTCGGCTCCGTCAGTTTCTCCGCCTTCGCCAGCTTCGTCCTGCTGGGCTTCGCCCTCTTCCTCTTCTGGCGGCGCCTCTGGCCATGCGGCGATTACCCGGCCCTCGGGCGCTTTGGCGCTCGCTGGTTCCGATCCACGCAGACTTGCCACGTAACTTGCTGTGAGGATCAATTCGTTTGCTGTCAGGCGGTTCTTCCAGGCGGGCATCGCACCCGCGTTGGCACCGTTTTGCAGCACCGTCAGAAGGTCGGCGATGTCTTTCACGTTCTTGTAGCTTTCATCGCATAGGTT
>CAYTNO010000405.1:0-2524 GCA_964439125.1 uncultured Woeseiaceae bacterium
GATAACAAGCGTCGGCAAGGGCAGCTGAAGCAATCCAGAAGCAGGGTTCGGGACGACTAGTCCGGGCAACTGATCGAGTCATCAAGCCAGACATAGCCATTGCCCTGCCAATTGTGTTATCTTGTTACCATGTTACCTTTCTACACGAAGGAAAGATCATGCCGACCAAAGTTGTTACACGTACGCAAACGGGTGTCCGTATCGAAACCTCGCTGCTCAAGGTGCTCAAAGCGCTGGCGGAATACACCGACCTGTCGCTCGGAGACTTGCTGGAGGGCATCGTCCTGCACAGTTTTGAGGGCAAGGCGCCCTTTTCGGCCGATACGCAAAAGGTCATTGACCAGCTCAAGTCTGTTTACGGCTGCGCCCTGACAGCAGCAGACAGCCATAAGTTAACTGAAGATTCGCCTTGAGCGGCTAGCGAACCCGACCTAGAACAAGCCTTCGATACGACCCTCGCTGTTGACGCAAATGTCGTTGGCAGCGGGCTTTCTCGGTAGACCCGGCATCGTCATGATCGCTCCACAAACGACAACGATGAACTCGGCACCCGCGGCCAGACGTACTTCCCGTATCGGCACGACGTGGCCCGTCGGTGCCCCCAGGAGATTCGGATCGGTCGAAAAGCTGTACTGAGTCTTGGCCATACAAACAGGATAATGTCCGTAGCCGTCTTTTTCGAATTGCGCGAACTGCTCGCGAACCTTCTTGTCGGCAATGATGTCGTCCGCGCTGTAAATGCTTGTCGCGACACGTTTAGCCTTATCCCATAACGGAAGTTCATCGCTGTACAAGGTTCTGAATTGCGCCGCGCCGCTGTCAGCCAACTCGGCTACTTGCTCCGCAAGCTCTACTGCTCCGGCACCGCCATCCGCCCAATGAGTGCAATTCACTGCCTGCACGCCAAAGGTCTCGCAGTACGCTTGTACCGCGCTGACTTCCGCATCCGTGTCTGCGGTGTAGCGATTCACTGCGACGATAACCGGCACACCGAATTGAGCAAGATTGCGAACGTGCCGGCCGAGGTTTTTGAGACCTCGCTCAAGCGCCGCCACGTTTTCCGCGCCCAGTTCGGTCTTGGGAACGCCACCCTGCATCTTCAACGCCTTGATCGTCGCGACCAATACGGCTACGTCAGGTTTGAGCCCGGCCTTGCGACACTTGATGTTAAAAAACTTCTCAGCGCCAAGGTCCGCGCCGAAGCCGGCCTCGGTGATGACGTAGTCCGATAGTTTGAGCGCAGTTTGGGTTGCCATGACAGAGTTACAGCCGTGCGCAATATTGGCAAACGGCCCGCCGTGCATTAACGCTGGATTATTCTCCATGGTCTGTACCAGGTTCGGCTGTAATGCATCTCGCAGCAGTGCTGTCATCGCACCCTGCGCGTTTAGTTGCCTGACTGTGACCGGCTCTTTGTCTCGTGTGTAGCCCAGAACGATATTGCCAAGACGGTTTTCAAGATCCGCAAGACTAGTCGCGAGGCAGAAGATCGCCATGATTTCCGAAGCAACGGTAATATCGAAACCTGCTTCCCGGACAATGCCATTGTTAAAACCGCCAAGACCGGATGTGATCGTTCTCAGTGCACGATCGTTCATATCGACAACCCTGCGCCAAGTAACACGGCGTGGGTCGATGTTGAGCTCGTTCTCCCAGTGCATGTGGTTGTCGATTAGTGCCGACAGGAGGTTGTGTGCAGCGCCAATAGCGTGGAAATCACCTGTGAAGTGCAGATTAATGTCCGTCATTGGCACGACCTGCGCGTAGCCGCCGCCCGCAGCTCCGCCTTTCATGCCAAAACAGGGTCCCAGGCTGGGTTCACGCAGACAAATCAATGCACGTTTGCCGATTTTATTAAGGGCGTCGCCCAGACCCACCGTCGTGGTCGTCTTGCCCTCGCCAGCCGGTGTCGGCGAAACCGCGGTCACAAGAATGAGTTTGCCGTTCTTGTTGTCCGCATTCGCCCTGATGAAATCACCGCTGATTTTCGCTTTGTCGTTGCCGTATGGGATCAGGGACTCTGCCGGGATTCCGAGTTTCTCGGCAATGTCGACAATAGGCAGCACGCTTGCAGCCTGGGCAATTTCGATATCGGATTTCACGCTCACTTTGGGATCCCTCAGGTGGTTATCGATTGGCAGCCGAATTCTAAAGCAATATCGGCGAAAAACAGTCTCCTACGATTGCCGCAACGGCGACATCCGTATTTCCCCAACTGGTTCACGCTCGTGTCGATTCGATCGACATATACTGCAAACATGTCGAAAAACTTGAGTTATATCGACATATCGGCAGAACATGTCGATACAATCGACAAATTGATCATATATGTCGATAAAGTTCCTTTTTATCGACATATCAGGCAAACATGTCGACGTGATCGACCTATCGATGCAGTGACCGGAGGCTCCGTAAATGACTGATTTTGATCCGAAACTTCCCTACAACTCGTTACCTGAGCTGCCGCCCCCCGTAGACAGCATCGAAACGAAGGAAATCCTCAAAACCTGTATCAAGTCACGGG
>CAYTNO010000406.1:0-2514 GCA_964439125.1 uncultured Woeseiaceae bacterium
TGTTCCCGGCGCCAAGGAATTTCTCAAGCATCGCACGAGCTTCATCCTCGCCCTGCCGGTTGAGCGCCGAGAATGACTGCACAGTGGCTCTGTCACCCACTTCTTTTTTAACCTGGAGAACCGCGGTAGCCATCTGTCCCCTTTTCAACTTATCGGCCTTGGTAAGGAGAATGTGAATCGGTAGTTGCGCTTCGTCGGTAAAATCCATCATCTGCCGGTCATAATCCGTGAGTTTGCGGCGACTATCGACGATCAGCAGCAAACCATTGAGGCTCTCGCGCGACTTGAAATACTGGCTCAGCAGTTCGCCCCAGTGGCGGCGCATCGCGTCTGATACACGTGCGAAGCCATAGCCAGGCAAGTCTACGAGACGCCGACCCTCTTGCAGACTGAAAAAATTGACAAGCTGAGTCCTGCCTGGCGTCTTGCTTGTCCTCGCAAACTGCCTCCGATTGACGATGACATTGATCGCGCTGGATTTGCCTGAGTTCGAGCGCCCGGCAACCGCAACCTCGCTGCCGTCATCAGGCACGAACTGGCTTAAAGCATTTGCACTCTTGATAAATTGAGCTTCTGGGTACTGTGACATGGGGGAATGCGCAGGATTTCTGTGTATAATTTGGGGCTGCTAGTCTGACGGCTTCGGAGTCACGCGGCAAGGCAGTTTCAAGGCCTCTCCGCCCGTCATTAGCCAATCAATTGCTACGAATTATCGAAAGAACTCTTGCGCGGGCTCAGGCCAGCACAAAGAAGATACGGATAAAGAAACATGAAACCAAATCTCGCTCCGATCGTTTTACTAACAGCTTTCACGCTGTTCGCAGCCCAGGCCCATGCCGAAAGTCTCGTCGACGGCTCAATTGATGCTGGCAAAGCAAAAGCCATGACTTGCACGGCCTGTCATGGCGCCGAGGGCAACAGCAGCATTCCGACGTGGCCGAATATCGCCGGACAAAGCGCCAGCTACATCGTCGCTCAGTTGAACGCTTTCAAGGGCGGCTCGCGTACCGACCCGCTCATGGCGCCACAAGCAATGATGTTATCGGATGAAGATATGCGAAATATCGCGGTCTACTTCGAGAGCCTGCCTGCCGCCGCAATGGCCGTCGCCAACCCGGCTACTGTCAGTAAAGGCGAAGCACTCTATCGTGGTGGAAATGCCGACGCCGGCATTCCAGCTTGTCTTGCCTGCCACGGCCCGACAGGGCGCGGCAATCCAGCGGCTAACTACCCGGCAGTGCAGGGGCAGCATGCCACCTACGCTGCGAAGCAATTGCGAGACTATGCATCCGGTGCGCGAACGTCCGATGGCAAGACCCGCATTATGCGCGACATATCCTCGCGGCTGAGTTCGGACGACATCGAGGCTCTCGCCTCTTATGTACAAGGCTTACATTGATGAGACGACTATCCGTAATGAAACAACTGTCGATCGTAAGCATCGTTCTTTTGTTCCTGGCCGCGTGCGGCCAGGAAGAACAATCAACTCCTGCCGTCGAGGAACAGCCAGCCGTCGAGGTAGAAACCGTCGAGACTGTTAGCGACGAGGTCGCCTCTGGCGAAGTCGTCGAAGAGGTGCTTGAGGTCGTTGAGGAGTCTGCCGCTGAACCGGAGGACGGTGAACAAGCCATTTTACTCGCTCGAGCCGACACCAAACCTGCACAGCAGGAATGGCAGTTTACCGAAGGCGAACATTTCGTCCGACTGGTACCGACACAACCGACGCTTGGTGGAGCTGACAAGGTCGAGGTTGCCGAGTTCTTCTACTACCAATGCCCGCACTGCCTCACCTTCGAGCCGATAATCAAAGGTTGGGCCGAGAACAAACCAGCCGATGTGCGTTTCGTGCAGATTCCGGCAATGTGGAACCAGATGCTCGTTTTGCACGGGCGCATGTTTTACACGAACGAGGTTCTGGCTCGCAACGGCGTCATCAAGGATGCCGCGGCCTTTAACACTGCCGTGTACCAGGAGATTCACCGCCGCAACAACCGCCTGTTGTCGGAGGCCGCAATTCAGAAGCTGTTCGAACGCTTTGGCGTCAGTGCCGACGATTTCAACACTACCTGGAACTCCTTCGAAGTCGATCAGAAAATGCGCGTCGCCGCTGACCTGGCGCGGCGTTACAGCATCGCGAGCACACCAACCATCGTAGTCAATGGCAAGTATCGCACCGGTGGTGCCGAGGCTGGCAGCTATTCCAAGCTGCTTGAACTCATCGACGAACTCGTTGCTCGCGAAAGCATTCGGTAGTAATTAGCCGTTATCTTCGGCAACAATACGGAGCTTGCCGTCGGCTGATTCCCGCCAGTAAAGGCGTTTGGTGGTTACGACCGTGTGCGTTGTGTAGGCAATGGTTTGGCGGAAGCGGCTCAAGTACAAACCGTCTTCCTCCGGGTCTGCCAGCAAGAGCACATCGTCCAGAGAGAAATCCCGAATTTCCCTCGCGCCTATGGTCTGCAGACGATACGCAGACCATTCGTCTTTGTTCATACCTCGGTATTGAAACTCATC
>CAYTNO010000407.1:0-2510 GCA_964439125.1 uncultured Woeseiaceae bacterium
TCGGAATCATTGCTGATGTCCTGAATCGGGCCACCCACATTTTCTATTTCAGGTAACGCGACCGGCTCGCCACGCTGGAACTGTGCCCAGGCGAGTTCACGTCGAACTCGGCCATCGGCGTCGACGTGAAGCTTGCCCGTCGCACCATCTACCTCCACCATCGGGCCGGAGTGCGCCGTGTGCAGCGACGCTATGAGCTGATAGGCGTCGTAACCCATCGCGTGCAGGCGTCCAAGGCGGCGCTCTTCAGGCCAGTATTCGCCATACAGTGAGGGCAAATGCTCAATCCAGCTTTGCGGCGCAACAATCCACGGTGTATCCGCAAACATGATGCCGTTGAGATCTGAATTTGACCGGCCATCCATTGCGTTTATCGACGATGTTGAATACACCGGCAGATCGCCGGAATAGTGGAATTTGAGTTGCGATTTCAGCAAGCGGCCTGCGGGCGCGTCAGCGGCCAGGAAAATGAATTCACTGTCCTGACGACGCCGTGGATCGAACTGTAAAGAACCACCGATATTGGCTCGCAAACGTTGATACCTGCGGACGCTCCCCGACAAGGCCATGAGGTCTTCAATCGTGTTGGAGAAATCCGGGGTGCCCGGTGTGTAGCTGCGATAGTCGAGCAAGGTACCGCCGAGCGCTTCGAATTCAGTTGAGAAACTCGTTAGTAGACGCCGGCCCCAATCGTTGTTGGGCACAAGTGCAACGGCTCTGCTATGGCCATCAGAAAGTGCGCGCACTGCCGCCGAGCGAGCTTCGTCTTCAGGAGCCAGTGCAAACTGGTACAAGCCCGGTGGCGCGAGCGTGTTTTCGGGCAGGTAATTCAGCGTCAATACCGGCACCGGCACGAGAATGTCATTGGCCAGCGCAACGACGTTGTCCTTGAGCAGCGGACCGATAACAAATTCAGCGCCATCGGCAACCGCCGTTGCATAAGCAGCACTTGCGCCGCCCTCTTTGCCAACGTCATAGATACGAATTGTCTGCGGCTCATCAAGGCCGGTTAGGGTCGCAAAATAGGCTCCCATGAAACCATTCTGAATCGCTTTGCCCGCTGCGGCGGTGCGACCGGAAAGAGGCAGCAGTAACGCTATCTGATGTGGGTAGTCGAGAATCAGATTATCGGGCAATTGCATGCGCTCGATAATCAACATTGCCGGATGGCCCGAATGTGACTCGCGCCAGTGCACGGCGCCATTGGCCCAGCCGATGCCCTGTTGTCCCGTCGACGCTGCGAGAGACCCGAGGCTCAGCCAGCCTTTTACCTCGTCGTCCAGCGCGAGGTCGGCGCCTGCTCGCAGCACTTGTGGTTCACTGACCAGCAAGCCCTGCCAAAGTCGCCATCGATTTTGCTCGATGCTGCGTCTGTCCGTTAGCCAGGACTCACGCTGTGTCATTAGCTCGACAGCGCGCGCCGGCTCTCGTTTCTGAATCCAGGCATCGGCGCGCAGTGCCTCGACGCGCAGGCGGCGATTCTGGGTGAGAGACTCGCGGCTCATGGGTTGCAGGATCGATAGTGCATCGTCCGGTTTGCCGGCATAAAGTAGTAGCGCGGCCGCGTTGGTGTTCCATAACCAGCGAAGGCTGGCCACGCTTTGTTTCGGGATATCACGAAATGCATTGCGGGCACGAACCGCTTCGCCGGCATCCAGCCATTGTTCGACAGCCAGTAAAGTCAGCCGGTCTTTCTCGCTGCCGGTCGCCTCCGAAGCAAGCCCGACATAAATTCTGGCCGCTTCGGCGTGTTGACCATTTGTTGCGAGTCTTCCGGCGCGACCCTCGCCTGGCGCGCTACCCCAGCTACCGATACCGGTAGTTTCGCAAGCGCCAAGTATCAATGACAGGCAAACTAATGTGACAATGCCGGCAACAGAGCTTCTCTTGCGGGCAGGATGTCTCGAATATTTTGTCATAGGTCTATGCACTACTAAAGGGTCAAATGAGCTCAACGAGCGGCACACTATTTGTTGTGGCGACGCCAATTGGCAATCTCGAGGATCTAACACCGCGGGCACGCCAGACGCTCGCCGAAGTGGATCTCATTGCAGCCGAGGATACTAGGCACACGGGGCGATTACTATCGCATTTCGGGGTCAAAACGCGGCTTTTGGCGTTACACGATCACAATGAGGCAGAGCTGGCTGACAAGGTCATCGACAAGATTCTTGCGGGCCAGTCCGTCGCGCTGGTAAGCGATGCGGGCACTCCGTTAGTGAGTGATCCGGGCTACCGCCTGGTCAAGGCTGCACATCAACGCGGCGTGCCTGTCTCGCCCATCCCTGGAGCCAGCGCATTAACCGCCGCGCTGTCGGTGGCCGGATTGGCTACAGACAAGTTCTGTTTTGAAGGCTTCCTTCCTGCGAAAAAGAAAGCACGCTTCGACGTGTTGACCAACCTGAGGGACGAGGCGCGGACGATGGTTTTTTACGAGTCCGTACACCGAATCGAAGCAGCAATTGCGGCCCTTTGTGGTGTTTTTGGCACCAGTCGTTCTGCTTATCTGG
>CAYTNO010000408.1:0-2505 GCA_964439125.1 uncultured Woeseiaceae bacterium
TAAAAGCCGTCGAGTATTTCATTCGTGAACGGTTGGGAGATGGGCCCGAAACGCCTGCTCTCAAGGACTTTTTGCACTTTGGCTGTACGTCCGAAGATATTAATAACCTCTCCTACGCGTTGATGCTGCGAGTGGCGCGCAACGATGTTGTGCTGCCGCAGATGCGAGAAGTACGAGCCAAGCTTGGAAAAATCGCAAGGGAATACAGCGCTCTGCCAATGCTGGCGCGCACCCATGGCCAAACGGCAAGCCCGACAACGCTCGGCAAGGAACTCGCTAATGTGGTGGCCCGACTCGAACGAGCGCAGGAACAATTCAAAGCGGTGCAGATTCGCGGTAAGTTCAATGGCGCGGTTGGCAACTTCAACGCACATGCCGTGACCTACCCAGATGCCGATTGGCCAGCAATCAGCGAACGATTTATCGCCTCACTTGACCTGGATATCAATCCGTACACAACCCAGATCGAGCCACACGACTGGACGGCTGAGTACTCGCACGCGCTGGTTCGCTATAACACGATTCTCATCGACCTGTGCCGGGACATATGGGGATATGTGTCGCTGGGATATTTCAAACAGAACGTCGCGAAGAACGAAGTAGGTTCGTCAACGATGCCGCACAAGGTTAACCCGATCGACTTTGAGAACGCAGAGGGCAATCTCGGCATGGCAAACGCCATGTTGAATCATTTTGCCGAGAAGCTGCCTATCTCCCGCTGGCAGCGGGATCTCACGGATTCGACAGTACAGCGCAATTTCGGCGTCGCCATAGGCTATCTCGTAATCGCCACGCAATCGACGCTGAAAGGGCTTGGCAAGTTGCGGGTGAATAAAGACGCGATCCAGGCGGATGTGGGCGATGCCTGGGAGGTTCTCGCAGAAGCCGTGCAAACCGTTATGCGCCGCTATGGCATCCCGGAGCCGTATGAGAAACTGAAGGCGCTCACGCGTGGCCAGGCGGTCAGCAAAGACCTGTTGCAAGAATTCATCGCCACACTCGATATCCCTGATCAGGAAAAGCAGCGCCTGCTGGCGCTCACTCCTGAAACATATATTGGCCTGGCAGCCAGTCTGGCCGACGATATCGGATAGTCACCGGGTGTTCGGGCGCATACCTGCGTTGAATGAACCATATATGTAATAGCCCGGCCAGGCGTACGCGCCTGCTCGATATGCTGCACACCGCGTAGTGCAACGGATGCGAATGACTCGCATCGCAGCTGCCTGACCCCAAAACGTGACGCAGTTGGCAAGCTGAAACTTAACCGCCCGGTAAGATGATAATCCTGACGAGCGATTCGTACAGGCTAGACAACACAAGAAACGCATATGGAACAGGCATCAGAAAAAGGCAAACGCTGGGTCATTTCGACAAAGGATGAAATGCGTCAGGCCGTTATTGACGTTGCTCGTGAGGCCGAACGAAGAGTCTCCATCTTCACGCATGACCTCGAGCCAGGAATCTACGATGACCCCGACTTTCTCGAAGTCATCAAGCGACTTGTTTTGTCCAAGACCTATGCGCGTATTCGCGTACTAATCGCTGACCCGAGCCGCGCCGTAAAAAATGGCAACAACTTTGTTCACCTCGGCCGCCGCTTGAACACTTACATCGAATTTCGGCACGTACGCGAGGATCTGCGAACGCATGCCGAATCATTCTGCATTGCCGATGAAACCGCGCTTGTCTACCGATTACAGGCGAGCCGCTGGGAGGGCATCGCAGACACCTACGAGCCCGCCGTTGCAAATCTCTACGGCAAGATGTTTGATGAGATCTGGCTCGCCAGTGAAGTCGAAATGGAATTCCGCCAACTAGGCATGTAGCAAGAGAGCGATGTACCCAACGGACCTGACAGTTTCAGCTGTCATCGAAAACGATGGCCAATATTTGCTTGTCGAAGAACACGCGATGGGTCGGGTTGTCCTGAATCAGCCAGGCGGCCATATCGAGGCCGGCGAATCCCCCGAAGAAGCCGTTGTTCGAGAAGCCCTTGAAGAGACCGGCTGTGATATTACCTGCGGCGAACTCATCGGCGTGTATCTGTGGATACACCCGCAAACTCGGCAGCAATTTCTGCGCATCATCTACGCTACAGAGTTCCTGGCCTGCGACCGGAGCCGCCAACTCGACGATGGTATTGTCGCGCGCCGTTGGTTTACTCGCGCAGATCTTGAGCAGCGCCAGAGCAGCTTGCGTACACCGGTCGTATTGCGCTGCATCCACGACTATGAGGCAGGTAAGCGTCAGGCGGACAACCTGCTGTCGGGAATGCTGCCGCTGCAGAACAACGTCGATGCCGTGCTCGCTAACGCAGACCTCGTTTAGGCTTGCTAACATCCCCGTGTGGAGCGGGATATCAACAATCGTAAAGTCGTACTGGGTCTGTCCGGTGGTGTGGACTCGGCAGTAGCTGCTGTCCTTCTTAAGGAGGCTGGCGCAGACGTGCAAGCGCTGCACATGACCAATTGGGAAGACGACGACGGTTATTGTACGGCGGCC
>CAYTNO010000409.1:0-2491 GCA_964439125.1 uncultured Woeseiaceae bacterium
TTCAATGAGGTCCGGTTCTTCGTTAAGTGCCGCGCTCAGGAATTGGTCACCCGGAATGAAAAGGATGACAAATTCCGGGCTCTCGTCGAACTGGTCCCAGTACGTCTTGGATGCCAACATGCGGATGTGGGCGCGAACGTTCTTGGCATGCCGTTCCAGCCCCAGTTTGCGTTGCGTGTCGTTTTTGGCCTCAACGGCCTCAAGGTATGCATCGAGCGGTGTCTTGACGTCTACAACAAGTTCACGCTTATCCGGCATGCGTACGATCATGTCCGGGCGAATGATCTGCCCCTCGCCGACACTGTGCACTTGCTCCTGAAAGTCGCAGTGCTCCACCATGCCCGCCAATTCAACCAATCGGCGCAGTGTAATTTCGCCCCAGCGGCCCCTGACTTCAGGGCGACGCAGGGCATTGACGAGGTTCTGCGTCTCTTGTCGAAGAGAATTCTGGCTGTCCTGCATGGCGCCAAGCTGGCTTCGAATGCTGCCATAGGCCTCGCTGCGAGCTTTCTCGAGTTCCGAAATCTGCTTTTGTGCGGATTCAAGAGCATTTTGAATCGGCTTGACCATGTTCTCGACGGCTTTCTCGCGCTCGCCAAGGTCATGTTTTGCCTTTTCTTGCTGCGCACCGAGGTTTTGTTCGGCGAGGCGAAGGAAATTCTCGCTGTTCGATTTAAGCGACTGGTTTGCGAGTTCCGAGAATGCTCTGGTGAGCTGCGCGTTAGCCGCCTCGAACGCAATTTCCCGTTCTTGCTGCAATGAGTCCTGGTTCTTAATGCGGGTTTCCAGCGCCGCGATATCTTCCGCTGAGCGCTTCTGGCGCGGCCGCATGGCAAGCCAGGCCACAAGCGCACCCAGCGCGAGGCCGGCAGCGAGAGCCGGTGCTCCGTACTGCAGCCACAGCGGATCAATCGTAAGAGACATCATCAGTGCTTCAGATTAACCCCTTTTAGGACGATTTTGGTGAGTTCGTCGACATCTCGGGCAATTGCGTCCGCGCCCCAGTCGGCGGGATCGTCGTTGGCAAGGATATAGCCATAGGCAGCTGCAACAGTAGTGCCACCGGCTGCACGACCTGCTTCTATGTCGCGAGGCGCATCACCAACGCAAAGCACCAGTTCCGGGCTGACACCAATAATCTCGCAGGCATGCAGAACCTGACCTGGGTCGGGCTTCCTGACGTTCAGTGTGTCGCCGCTAATAATGCAGGCGCTTCTTTCGGAGAGTGCGAGTAGCTCGAGCAATGGCTCCGTCAAATGCGACGGCTTATTCGTGACGACGCCCCATGGGTAGTCGGCGTCCTCAAGCTTACGCAAGAGCTCAGCCATGCCTTCAAAAAGAGCGGTATGGACACATAGCCCTTGTTTGTAGAGTTCGATGTATTCGCAGACGAGTTCCTGCTGCTTGCTTGTGTCCAGGTGCGGAAAACCGGCGCGGAGCAAGCCCATCGCTCCATTGGACACATTCGCTCGGCCGAGCTCATATGAAATCGGTTCGATGTCGTTGCGCAGTTGCAGCTTCTGCAATGCACCCACCATATCCGGTGCCGTATCCACCAACGTCCCATCAAGATCAAACAGTACGGCGCGATATTGGTCGCCGGGAAGGCTACTCATTGGGCTGACTGGTTTCCGGTCGGTGAAAATGCATCAAGTAGTTCACATTAAGGCCTGGTCCCAGCGTGTACTCCCTTGTCAGCGGGTTGTAGTGCATGCCAATACTGGATCGATGTTGCAGACCAGCATCTCTTGCCCAGGACTCGAGTTCGGACGGGCGGATGAACTTCTGGTACTCGTGTGTGCCTGCGGGCAGCATCTTGAGGACGTACTCAGCGCCAACGATCGCGAACATAAATGACTTGGGAGTGCGATTTATCGTTGAAAAGAAGACGTCACCGCCAGGCCGTACAAGTTGACACGCAGACGCAATAACCTGTGACGGTTCCGGGACGTGCTCAAGCATTTCAAGGCAGGTGACAACGTCATATCGCCCAGCCTCTTTACTGGCCAATTCTTCTGCCGTGCCTTGCTGATAGTCGACGTCCAACCCGGATTCGATCTGATGCAGGCGGGCGACTGCCAATGGCTTTTCAGCAATGTCGAGACCCGTGACTGTGGCACCTGCGGCGGCCATTGCTTCGGCCAGGATGCCGCCACCGCAGCCAATATCGAGAACCTTGCGGCCGTCGAGGTCCGCGTACCTGCGAATCCAGTCGAGCCTCAATGGGTTGATCTCGTGCAACGGCCGAAATTCTCCGTCGGGATCCCACCAGCGCGCCGCCAGGGCATCGAACTTGGCGACTTCCGCTGCGTCGACGTTTTGTTGGGCTATTGTCATGCCTCTTGGCTCCGTTACTTCGGTAATTGGCTGTTGCTGATCCGCTGCTGCCACTCGTTGCTTTTTAGTCGCAACGCGTCGGTATCGATGTTCTTCAAACTGCCGCTTTCCAGCTGATGCCGTCCCGCCACCCATACGTCGGAAACCTGGTCTG
>CAYTNO010000410.1:0-2488 GCA_964439125.1 uncultured Woeseiaceae bacterium
CTAACGGCGGCGTAACACTACCGATGCTCGGCACGACAATCGATGCCTGGATCGCTGAACAATAGGTGCCCTTTTCGTCTAGTCCCCGAAATTGGACGAGCAGGCTACTCCACTATCTGCGCGCTAACGACTTTCGAGGCGCATCTCGTGCCAGCGGTCATGGCGAGTCCGGTTTTGACGCTGGCAACTTTGCCCGCGGCTATCTGAGCGCCGACCCTGCCCGATTGCTGGCGCTCGATACCGCCTGCATCAACATATTGAAACAACACTTCGACACCGCTTACCGGCAGCGATGTGTCGTTGCGAACAGAAACGCCGAGCCGGCCGGAACCGTCGTCGCCGCAGGCTGAAGCAATATAAGCCGACGGGTTTGTCGGTAACTCCAGCCTTACGAGCTCCGCCTTCGCGGCGTCCCCATAGGCGCCGCCGCTTTGTGCGATGACATTGTAGTGTTTCATTGCTTCATCAACGGCGCCACGATCCTGTTTGATTTTGCCCAGAGTGAAATGGGCAGGTGCTGTGGGAAATAAAGCCAGGCTACGTTCCAGGTCAATTACGGCGCCGTCAGTTTGCCCGAGCTCATTCTTCGCCATGCCGCTTTGCAAGTGGTAGTAGAAGAAATCGCCGCGCCGGTTTATCGCGCGATCGAAGTTCGTAATTGCCATGCTGTATTGCTTGTTCACGAGCCGAACATCACCACGCAGGGCGTGAAAGTGGGCTTCTTTCGGAAACAGATCCAGCGCCTTGTTAGCCAGCGCCAGTGCTTCGTCCGCCTTCTTCTCCGACAGTGCCTTGCGGCCATCATCGTAGATATCGTAAGCAGGTTTTACAGCCAGTGTCTTTTTGATTGCGGCATTGAAGCTTTCCACACCCAGGTTACCGCCGGTACCGAGCTTGGCCGCTGTTTTCTTGTTGGCAACGACACGGTCACTGGATGGCGGATGGCTCGCGAACAATCCGCTCAGCCAGTCCTGGTTACGACCTTCACTCAATCTCAAGAACGTTTCCTGCAATGCAACCGCACCTTGCGGGTCATAGCCGGCTTTCGCCATGTAGCGCATCCCGTATTTGTCCGATTCGAGTTCGGCACTGCGTCCGTACTTTGTCGAGAGCAGCTGTGCCGCAATGCTCGCACCACCGACAGCCATGTTGCCGTAGTCGCTATCGCTCGTTGCGATACTCGTCCCTATGACGAGACCCTGTAATAACATGCCCTTCGACATTTGCTGCGCAGTGTGTCGCGCCGCCGCATGCACGATTTCATGGCCAAGCACTGCGGCGAGCTCCGCTTCCGACTTCAGCTCGACCAACAAACCGCGATTGATTGCGATTTTTCCACCCGGCAGAGCCCAAGCGTTTGGCACAGAGTTATTGAGCACTGTGAATTCATACGGCAGCTTGGCGTCGCTGACGGCAGCCAGGCGATTGCCGACTGACTGGACGTACTCGGTTAGCGTCGGATCGACGTCGTAAGTGCCGCCTTGCGACTGTTGCATCGGCGCGTAATTCTGAGCGCCCATCGAGAGTTCCTGTTCACCGCTTACGAGAATGAGGTTCCGGTCGCCGGTGACTGGATTGACCGCACATCCACCCAGCCAGGAGAGCAAAATCAGTATAATGAGGGGCTTGGTATTCATGCCAACATTATAAGGCAAAAGCCGCTGCAGGTAGGTGAATTCCCGGATGTCTGCAGCTTCTGCGTTCGCGCACCATGAAACGGTGCTTAATTGATAGAGACACTGATATGACAATACTTCTGGCAGATCTGCTCGCTGACCTGCGCGAAGATCATCACAATATGGAAACCATGCTCGGCCTGCTCGAGCGTGACCTGGAGCGCATCCGTCACAGCGAAAAACCTGACTACGAGCTTATTCACGACATCATGCGCTACATGACAGTGTACTCAGATGCCGTACATCACCCGAAGGAAGACCTCCTTTATGCCGCGATGAAGGCGGAGGATCCATCACTGGCCGCCGGACTGGAAAAAGTCGAACCGGAGCATCGGGAATTGGCAATTCTCGGCGAGACGCTGCGCAACGATGTCGAGGCTATTGCCTCAGGCGCAACCGTTACGCGTTTCCGCCTTGTTGCCGATATGTCGGACTACGTCCAGCGCCTTCGCGAGCACATGTCGTGGGAGGAAGGAGACCTGTTTCGGTGCGCCGATGCACTGGTCGACGCTGAGTCCGCCATGTTCGTGACAATCTCGCACCTGGATAAACTGGATCCGGTATTTGGCGCTGAGCGCGAACACTCGTTTGCAAATCTCCTGCAAAACATCAAGGATCTGGCGGAATCGTAGCGCCGACTGGCGACCGGTCAGAAGTACCAGGCGAGTTGCGCGAAGACGCCAGCGTCTGTTGACAGGTACCTGCCCGGCACACCCGACTCCAGGCCACCAAATTCCGTTGCATTGGCGCCAAGCGGGATATTCAGGCTACCTAAAAACGTCATGTTATCGGACAGGCTGTATTGGGTAACG
>CAYTNO010000411.1:0-2477 GCA_964439125.1 uncultured Woeseiaceae bacterium
GTCTGGACGTTCTTGTGACGTCCACCGAATCCGGCATGATTGAGCCACCGACGCTGCATCCGGAAATCGATCTTACGACATGTATCGGTTGCACCAATTGCGTGGCGGCTTGTCCGGAGCAGAGTTCTCATGCTGTGTTAGGAATGATCAGGAAGAAATCACACCTGATAGGGCCAACCAACTGTATCGGCCATGGCGCTTGCAAAACGGTTTGCCCCGTCAATGCGATTAAGCTCGTGTTCGGAACATCAAAGCGGGGCATCGATATTCCACGCGTGAACCCCGATTTTCAGACTGACGTGCCGGGTGTCTTTATAGCCGGAGAGCTCGGTGGTATGGGGTTGATCAGGAATGCTGTGGAACAAGGTAAGCAGGCATTGCAGTCGATTGCTGCTGTTGCCAAAGAGCCGCACCAGAATGAACTGGACGTCGTTATTGTTGGCGCCGGCCCGGCAGGTATTTCGGCGACGCTTGGGGCCACAGAATCGAAGCTTCGGTATGCAACCGTGGAGCAGGAAGAGCTCGGCGGCACAGTCGCCCACTTCCCTCGGCGCAAGCTGGTTATGACGCAGCCTGCAACGCTGCCTATCGTCGGTCTCATGAGCTTTAAGGAAGTGCAAAAGGAGACACTTATCGAGTACTGGCAGCAGGTCGAACGCGATACCGGAATATCGATAAATTACGGCGAGCACGTCGAGGCCATTGAAGCTGCGCCCGGCGGTGGATTCACAGTGAAAACCAATCGCACCAGCTACAACACCCGTGCCGTATTGCTGGCGATTGGACGTCGTGGTTCGCCGAGAAAACTCGGTGTGCCCGGCGAAGAGATGACTAAAGTCGTCTACCGCGTTATCGATCCCGGACAGCACCGCAATCAAAATGTTCTTGTTGTTGGCGGTGGTGATAGTGCACTGGAGGCCGCCACAACAATTGCTGCTGAGCCTGGAACCACAGTCACCATATCGTACCGGTCTGCCGCCTTTTCGCGAGCCAAGCCGAAGAACCGCGAGCTGATTGAAGAGATGCAAGCAGCGGGTAAGATTCGCGTCCTTTTCAGTTCGAACGTTCAGGCTATTGGCGCGCGCAGCGTCATAATCGAAGTGGAAGGCACGAATGAGTCAATTGCGAACGATGCAGTCGTTGTGTCAGCTGGCGGAATTCTGCCGAGCGCGTTCTTACGCACGATTGGCATCGAAGTCGAAACGAAATGGGGATCCGAGTAAGCGTTAGTGGTGCTGCGGCATTGCCGGCGACATCCATGATGCGATTGGCATCGCAATTGTCAGTAGGCCAAGAACGACGATGAGCAAGCCCAGGCCGATACGTGTTCCGCGCCGGCTCATGACTCTGGAGAGTTGTGCCGCACCGAGGCCCGTCATGACCATGGCGGGCAGAGTCCCTATACCGAATGCGGACATGACAAGGGCTCCGCTAAGCGGTTTCGCACTGGTCGCTGCGATTAGCAGGACGCTGTAGACAAGACCGCAGGGCAGCCAGCCCCAAACAAGGCCCAGGCCGAGCGCTCGTGGATAACTCGTTACAGGCACCAGACCTTTTGCGGCTGGAGCGATGCGCGCCCAAAGCGTACTGCCCATGCGCTCGATGATGCTCAGGAAGCGCCAGTCGAACGCCACTTTGAGACCAACGAGGATAATCACGGCGCCACTCACTATTCGAATGGGGCCGCCAATGGACGGCGATAGCTTCACAATGACGCTGCCAAAAGAGCCGACAATCACGCCGAGAACTGCATAGCTCAGAATGCGTCCAAAGTTGTAGGTCAGTGCCATTGGCAGCTGTCCACGCAGTGAAGCGATGCCCGTATTGACAGCAAATAACCCGGAAATTCCGGCGCACATGCCGACGCAGTGTGCGCTGCCGAGGAGTCCGGCGAGCAGCGCGGCGGTCAATACGGGAATGAGGTCGGTCATGATTGCGAATCTTCAGGTGGCTTGTCGTCGTCATCCAGAATGATTCGTACCGCCGGCGTATCCAGGTCGTCAAACTGGCCAGAACTTACCGCCCAGAAAAATGCCCACACTGCGCCACCGAGCAGCAACAGCGCCAAAGGGATCAGGACGTACAGAATACTCATGATTACTCGAACCGACTCAAGCGTAATGCGTTCAGCACCACAATAAGCGAGCTTGCGCTCATTCCAATTGCCGCGGCCCACGGTGGCACCATACCCATCGCAGCGAGCGGCAATGCCGTTGCATTGTAAACCACAGCCCACACCAGGTTTTGTCGCACGATGCGCATGGTTTGCCTGGCCGTTCGAAACGCTGTAACGAGTGGGCCGAGAGAGCGGCCCAGCATGATGAGGTCGGCGCTGGTTTGCGCGAGGAGGGCACCATCCGCCAATGCGACGGACGCGTCTGCGCCGGCGAGAACGGGCGCATCATTGATGCCGTCCCCGACCATAATTACGGTGTCTCCGTTTTCCTGCATTGAGTGAATGAGCTTGAGTTTATCCT
>CAYTNO010000412.1:0-2475 GCA_964439125.1 uncultured Woeseiaceae bacterium
GCTGGCGTCATCTCCGAGATCGCAGTCGCTTCAGCCGCCAGGTCGGCGGGATTTCCTATCGTCATACAGATTGCGGGCAGTCATCCATCGCTGCGCTCCGGCCTTGCAGCCGACGTTACATTCCAGTTCGACTCGGCCGCCGATAAGGGTCGAGTGGTAATTCCGGTTACTGCGGTCATAAACGACCCGGACGGGACGTTTGTGTTTGTTGCCGAGTTGGCAGAGATCGACGGTGAGGCAATCGTCCGTCGCCGTGCCGTGACATTGGGCGAGTTGTCACAACTGGGTATCGAGATCATTGATGGTTTGAATGTCGGTGACCGGGTTGTCACGGCGGGCGTATCCGTAGTTCGCGACGGCCAACGTGTGCTAATGCCCTTCTCGGAATAGAAGAGCCGCTCTTCGTGAACCTCACTGCCGCAGCCATTGAACGAAATCGCATAACGCTGACGATCGTCGCTTTGGTCGTTCTGGCAGGCGGTTTCGCGATTCAAAGCCTCCCCAAGGCGCAGGATCCCGGATTTACCGTCCGCACGGCGGTAATTACTACGCGTTTTCCGGGGGCCAGCCCCGAACGGGTGGAGCTGCTTGTAACGGACAAGATAGAGAAGAAAATTCAGGAAATGCCGGAAATTGACTCGATCGTCAGTGAGTCACGAACTGGCATTTCGGTAATCTACGCGGACTTCAAAGACAGTTACAAAGTCATGCGACCTATTTTTGACGATCTGCGTCGCAAGGTTAGCGCCGTTACTTCGGATCTTCCCCAGGGCGTGCAGACGCCGGATGTCAATGATGAGTTTGGTGATGTTTTCGGCAGCGTCTATACGCTGTCGGGTGATGGTTTTTCCTACGCGGAACTCAAGACGGTCGTGGATGAGCTTCGCGATGAGCTGCTCAAGGAGCCGGACATAGCAAAGGTTTCTATTCACGGCGAGCAGCAGGAAGTCATTTTCGTTGAGTACAACAATGCGCGCCTGGCAGAGCTCGGGTTGTCACCGCAGCAGCTTTCTGCATCGCTTGCCAGCGTAAATATCCTGTCGTCTGGCGGAGATATCATCAGCGGACGCGAAAGAATTGCACTCGAGCCGACCGGCAACTTCGAGTCTATTGAGGATCTGCAGCGAACGGTCATTTTGCTCCCCGGCGGGGCGCTCGTTTACCTGCAAGACATCGTCAATATTTACCGCGGCTACAAAGACCCGCCGCGAAGTGTTAGCCGTGTTAATGGTGAGCCGACGCTGGCCTTCGCGATTTCGATGCGCGAGGGCGGTGACATCCTCAAACTTGGAGATCGACTCAATGTCCTGATGCCGGAGCTGGTGGCACAGTATCCCTGGGGCATCAAGATTGACAAAGTCTGGTTTCAGGCCGACCTCGTAGACGATGTTGTGAAGGCATTTTCGTCGAGCCTGTTGCAGGCTATCGCAATTGTCATACTGATAATGATCGCGTTCCTGGGTTTGCGTACTGGCCTCGTTGTTGGCTCGCTCATTCCAACAACCATAATCGCGTCATTTTATGCGATGCAACTTTTCGATATTACGATCAATCGCATATCACTGACCGCATTGATCATCGCGCTTGGTCTGCTTGTGGACAATGCGATAGTCGTTGTGGAATCGATCCTCGTAAAACGGGAGAACGGTCAGGACGCCGTCGCCGCAGCCATTGAATCCGGCAAAGAGCTGAAAAATCCGCTGCTCATATCATCGTTGACAACGGCCGCTGCATTTATGCCCATCGCAATGGCCAAGTCCGACGTTGGCGAGTACACCTCGGATATTTTCTACGTCGTCACCATCGCGCTGCTGTCGTCCTGGTTGCTGGCAATGACGTTCGTGCCGATGTTAACAACCGTCGCGTTGAAAGTGACAGCAACGAAGAAGGGTGAGGGCGAAGCGTTTGCGGGTCGCGGCTACGAGTTTTACCGCAAGCTGTTGAAGCTGTCGCTGCGTTGCCAGTATCGCTTTCTTACCGTAGTGGTTGTGTTGTTCTTCGTCGCCGTTGCCGGCATGGGTCTGGTGCGTCAGGAATTCATCGCGCCATCCGAGGATCCGGTATTCTCGGCCAAGCTCGAATTACCGTTGGGAACATCGATCGAGACCAGCCAGGAGATCATTGCGGAGGTTGATACGTTCATCGAGGAAACGTATTTCGCACCGGAAACGGGCAAGGCATTGATCCGCAACTGGCTGACATTTATTGGGGAAGGTGGGCCGCGTTTTCAATTGAGCCTCAATCCGCCCAACCCGAATCCAGCGAATTCGTTTGTTATCGCCAATACGATCAGCGGTGACCACGTCGATGATGTCATTGCCGGAATCGAGAATTACGTGCGGGAGCGTCATCCCGATCTAGCTGCACAGGTTAAGCGTCTCGAGAACGGCCCACCCGTGGGCTACCCGATTATCGTGCGTATAGCCGGAAGCGATTTCGATACTTTGTACACCATCGCAGACCAGGTAACCGGGT
>CAYTNO010000413.1:0-2470 GCA_964439125.1 uncultured Woeseiaceae bacterium
GGGCTGGCGGAGGTCGACCCACCTGCAGGGTCTGGCAACGGTCGCAGTCTGCGATTGCCTGATGGCCGGCACGTCGAGAAGATGTCAGCCGATGCGCACTATCTGGCCGGTATGAGTTGTATCGATTGCCACACAAGCGTTGGCCTTATGGGTGACGCCGGCGACGCCCTCCACCAACGTCAGGCCGTCGATATTTCCTGCGCCGACTGTCACGACAATCAAAGCCCGACAATCAACCTGGCCGAATGGCCCACAGATCTTGTCAGTGTTATAGCGCGACTGCCTTTTGCGGCAACCAGGGAAACCGCTTTCCTGACGACCGAAAACAACGGAACTCCTTTGTGGCATGTTGAACTTCGAGACGACGGTGTTTGGCTGCATACAAAAAACACCGGCAGAGCGCTGAAAATCCCGACCGTAGCTCCCGCCAGTCACACACACGACGAGAGCCACGAGCGGCTCGCTTGCGCATCCTGCCACAGCCAATGGGCGCCGCAGTGCTTTGGCTGTCACATGGAGTACGACCCCGACAGTGAGCAATGGGATCACGTCGAGCGCGCGACTACGCCCGGTCGATGGAGCAACAAACGCTGGCACGTTAACAACGCGTTGCCTGCCCTTGGCGTCAACGACGAAGAGCGAATCGAGCTATTTGTGCCAGGGATGATCATGACGGTCGAGCATCCGGACCTGGAGGAAGAAGAATTCGTTCGAATATTCGCTCCTCTGTCGCCCCACACAACAGGCAAGTCGCGCAGTTGCGAGTCATGTCATCGCTCAAGCGAAACATTGGGATTAGGCCAGGGTCAGCTCACAAGAGCTGCAGGCGAGACAGTGTTCCAACCAGCATATGACCTGCTGCGAGATGGTCTCCCGGCAGACGCATGGACAAACATCGGCAATACACTGGGTGGCGGCACGCCCATGCCTGGTCAACGTCCGCTCAACAAAACCGAAATGGATGCTGTGCTTAACGCATTGATACCGGGCGAACCCGGAGGCGATCCGGCAGACCGCTAGTTAGCAGGATTCCTCGCCGGCCGCTGGCGGCGGAGCAGCCAGTTCTTCTTCCTCAGTGAAAACGGGAGGAACAAACGGCGCACTCGACTGTTGCTTTCGCTTTGCGCCAAGCTCGGATCGCTCGCCGACAAAATAGCAACTGTAGGCACGTTGCGCCGACACTTCCAGGCTCTCTCCATCGAGTTCCTCGGCTGAGATGTCAGGGTTGAGAATACGCTCGTGCCAGGCGTTGTAACCGCCCGCCAACAGATGCGCATCTATCCCGGACAGCCGCAACAGCACTACCGCCTTGGCTGCATTCTCGGAACCGTTCGAATACACGATGACCATGCGATCGGTCGGCAGGCGCTGTAGTACCTCCTGAGATACGATTTGCGCGATGGGGATGTTTTCCGCATCCGCGATACTACCGTTCTCGAAATCTTCGGGCCTGCGCACATCAATGAGTTTGAAATCGCCTCGCCCCTCAATCAGCCAGCTGGCCAGATCTTCAACGCTTTCCCGATCGTCCTGCTGTGCCGCTGCCAGTGCAACCGCAGCCAGTGAAACATCCGACTCGTCCGACGGACCGCACGCAACAACGGTTGCAAGCATTGTTGTAAGCAATGTCGCCTTTATGATTGTTTTCACCAAACCATTGACCTCTAAATATGTTTTCGTTCGGTATTCTAGTCTGATTGAGGCAAGCGTTGCAGCAATTCAGCATTGTACTGAGTTGAGTAGCTCGTCCATGTGCTCTCTTGGCCGGCATCCATCACAACCTGCCGCAGCGCATACCCGCCTACAAGAACCAAAACCGGGGCGAGCATTGCCAGGGACTTGCTGACCCCCGAAATTTCCAGAAGCTCCAACACCATCGGTATCAACAAACCGATACCGACGAACAATACCCAGAATGGCAACGTGTAGGAACCACCCATAACGCTTTGCAGCGCGTCGATGTGTTGGCCCGACCCCGACGCCAGGCTGATCAGCGACAGCACAACCAGGGCAATCTCCGCGAAGATTAGCCCCAGGTCTATGCGCGTAAACAGGTCTCTCTCGCTTCTCTGGCGCGCAAGGAGTACGACCAGCGCTGCAGCGGTAGACAGGCCCGAAACCAGGAACAACAGTCCAAGCACTCCGGAATTCCAGAACGGTCTCGCGCCGAACGCACTGAGCAGAATGCCCGTATATATTCCGAGCGCCACAGCGAATGGAATGACTGCAAACGCAATCTCTGTTCGATAACGCTCACACCAGTCGACTATCAGCCGTCCTATCGTCAGTCTGTCGACGTACGACGCCAGGGACGAATAGCCAACGCGTATGGTCGACAGTATCTGCAATACCGATATTGGGTACACGACGATAAGGATCCAGGCGCCCCATGACATCGGGGAAGTAATCTGGATTGACGTATAGAACCGGTAAACGAAGAGTTTGTGCTCCAGGTCGAGGAACAAGGTCG
>CAYTNO010000414.1:0-2469 GCA_964439125.1 uncultured Woeseiaceae bacterium
TATCAGTATCTTTCTCATGTTTCTCGTTCACCAGATGCAGCTGCTGCAAGAGCGGCTTGTGTTTGACAGTGAAAACTACTGCAACGACAAGCTCATTTTGCACATGAAGGCTGACTGAGCAGCAGGCGGCTACAAGAATGAGCCTCCTTGCTGCACATCTAAACGATGCCGGGATTTCGTTCCTGGATTCGGAGGCTGTTTTGTATCGGGAGCCAGGATTCGCGCTACTCGATGACGACCAGTTGACGACGGGCAGCAAAGCGTTCGGCCACGCCCGCATAAATCCACGTCGAATTCAGAACAAATTCTGGTCAGGCCTGGACACGACTTCGCTTACGGATAAGCGCTTTCATCATTTGAGTGCGGCAGATCTGGTTAGCCGGCAGCTCGAGCAAGCCTGGGCTCGAGTCGCGGGAAATGGTGACCAGGTCGTAGTGGCAGTGCCCGCGTACATGAGTTCAGACATGCTCGGTTTGTTGCTCGGGATTGCGGCCGAGCTAAATGTACCGATCGTCGGAATGGTCGATTCTGCGGTCGCCGCAACGCGGCGCCACTACAAGAATGCCGTTCCCGTTCATATCGATTTGAGCCTGCATGCGGCGCTGTTGACGAGAATCTCGCAGGGCGGCCAGGCACAGGTAGATCGGTCAGTGGTCGTCGCCGAATGTGGGACGCTCGCACTGAACGAGACGTGGCTGCGCGCAATTGCCGAGGCATTCGTGAATCAGTCGCGATTCGATCCGCTGCATACCGCTGAAACCGAGCAAGTGTTGCAGGACAATTTGTCCAAATGGCTGGCTTCTGCCTCTGCTGGCGCCAAGGTTGAGATGCAAGTCGACTATCGTGGAATCTCCCATCAAGCCGAGCTCAATACGCTGGAGTTCATTGCGGCGGCGGCACCGGTTTACCACCAAATAATCAGTAACTTGCGGGCGTTGTTTCGAGCCGATGAAGTGCCGGCGCTGCAACTGACCGATCGCGCCGCTCGAATGCCCGGGTTTGCGGATATTTTGGGTGCGCGCGTCGGTGGTGAGTTATTTATGCTGGAATCCGGCGCGACGGCACGCGGCCTGATCGCGCGATGCCAGGCTATGAGAAATGACGGTGCTGCGGTTAGCCTGATCCGCCAGTTGCCGTGGGATCAGTCAGCAGTCGAGATCAAGGTCGAAGAGTCGGTTCGCGACGAAGGCCAGCCGACTCATCTACTGATCGACAACATCGCGTATGCGATTGAGTCCGAGCCGTTGACACTGGGTTCGCAGTCCATTGACGGCGAGCGATATATCGACTTGCAACAAGACATGCCCGGCGTATCGCGCCGACACTGTTCGCTACAACTCGAAAACGGCCAATGCATCGTGCGCGACTTCAGTCGTTACGGGACATTTCTCAACGGCCATAGCATCGATGGGTCCGCAGTCCTACAGGTAGGTGATCTGATACGTCTTGGTACTCCCGGTTACGAATTGCGCATGATCGCGATGGAGAGTGGCCGTGGCTCGTAAGCGCAGGCCTTTCGAAATATTCAGCATGTCGTTTCTCGACTGCATGAGCTGCGGCTTTGGCGCGGTCATTTTGTTGTTCATGATTATCAATGCGCAGGTCAAAGAAACGACAGAAGATGATCCGACGAACCTGATGTCGGAGACACGCAAGATTGAAGTCGAGATCCTGGAGGGACGAAAGAACCTCGTGCTCGCGAAAAACACGCGCGAAGAACTCGAAGCTGAAACCATAACCGCAGAGGGGCAAATTGCTCGGATCATCGCCCTGATCGCAGAGCTACGCGCGGAGCTTGCGCAGTATGACTCGGAGACGCTCGCGGAAATAGAGCGCATTGAAAAGCTCCAAACCGATATTGAATCGCTGGAGGAAGAGGTGAAACGGCTGTTGGCGCTTGAGCTTGAGTCAACGAAAGATGGCTCGGCGTTGCGCGAATTCAAGGGCGATGGCGACCGTCAGTATCTGACAGGACTGAAACTCGGTGGCAGGCGTACGCTTATTCTTGTCGATCGCTCTGCAAGCATGCTCGACGATACGATCGTCAACATTATCAGGCGTCGCAACATGTCCACCGACCAAAAGCTCAGGGCTGTCAAATGGCGCCAGGTTGTTGCCAGCGTCGATTGGTTGACCGCGCAATTTCCGCAGGGTAGCGAGTTCCAGATATACATGTTTAACAATGATGTCGAGCCTGTAATCAAAGGTAGTGACGGTTTGTGGCTCAAGGCGGATGACAGTACGCAGCTAGACGAGGCAGTGCGGGTGTTGCGCAGGACTGTGCCCGAAAATGGTACGAACATGCTCGCGGCCTGGCAGGTCGCCGCTACACTATCGCCGCCGCCTGATAATATTATTCTGCTCGCAGACGGCTTGCCGACGATGGAAGCGACGACGACGAGCCGCAACACGATTAGTGGTCGCGAACGCAGCAGCATGCATTTCCGGGCGTTGCGCGAGTTGCCTGGC
>CAYTNO010000415.1:0-2464 GCA_964439125.1 uncultured Woeseiaceae bacterium
ACTGAGCCCATCGCGGGCATCGCACGATTTCTCGGCAAGAAAATACTTTGAGGACCGCAAATGAAAATTGAACGATCCATTATCGCAATTACCGGCGCAGCTGGCGGCCTGGGCGCTGCCATGGCAAGACGTCTGGCCAGCCAGGGTGCTCGCCTCGCCCTGATCGACTTCAATTCGGACACGCTCGACGAACTTAATACGAGCCTGGGGCTGCCCGGTGAAGATGTCCTGGTCACACCTTGCGATGTCAGCGACGAATCGCAAGTTGACGCAGCATTCGAAACCATTGCCGGACATTTTGGCGGTCTGGATTTGCTGATCAACAACGCAGGTATCACGCGTGACGCACTGATGTTGAAGTTCAAAGATGGCCAGCGTCAATCGAGAATGTCACTGGCTGACTGGAACGCTGTCATTAACGTCAACCTGACCGGTGTTTTCCTGTGTGCGCGAGCAGCCGCTGAGCAGATGGTTAGCACCGGTAACGGCGGACTGATCATCAATATTTCCAGTATTTCCAGGGCGGGCAATATGGGCCAGAGCAACTATTCCGCAGCCAAGGCCGGCGTTGCAGCAATGACAGTAACCTGGGCCAAGGAATTCGCCCGTTACGGCATCAGGGTGAACACAATCTCACCGGGCTTTATCGGAACGGAGATGGTGCGATCGATGAAACCGGAGGCACTGGCCAAGTTAGAGGCCATGATTCCTGCCGGCCGCATAGGTGAGCCTGATGAAATAGCACACACCGTCCAGTACCTGATGGAAAATGACTTCGTCAACGGTCGAAATATCGAGGTCGACGGAGGCATGAGGCTCTAGCCACCACCATTCCTCTACCACCCGGCCGTGACTCGTCGCGTCCAAGAAAAAGGGGCGACTCTTCTCGACTTATTTTTCTCTGGCCACGCGCCAGATCGTGTTGCCGACGTCGTCGGCGACCAGTAGTCCGCCGGACTTGTCGAGGGCAACGCCAACGGGTCGTCCTCGTGCGTTACCGTCTTCGTCCAGAAACCCGGTAAGGACGTCGACAGGTTTGCCTGCAGGCATGCCATTTTCAAACGGCACGAAGATCACCTTGTAACCGCTGCGCGGTTTACGGTTCCATGAGCCGTGCTGGCCTACGAATGCTCCTCGCTGCCACTGGGGCCCGAGTCTTGCATTCTCGGCGAAGGTCAGGCCAAGCGATGCAGTGTGAGGCCCCAGCGCGTAATCCGGAATCCGTGCGGTTGCAACGAGGTCGGGCCGCTGTTCTGCGACGCGTGGATCGAGGTTATCCCCATAATAGCTGTATGGCCAACCATAGAAGCCGCCTTCAATCACTGAGGTCATATAGTCCGGCACCAGGTCGCCACCGAGGTCATCGCGTTCATTGACGGCCGTCCAAAGAGCGCCGGTCGACGGTTCGAAGGCCATACCAACTGGGTTGCGCAGGCCGGATGCGAACTGGCGGTGTTTGCCGGTGCCGATATCGATTTCCCATATCCCCGCGCGGCCGTGCTCAGCCTCCATGCCATTTTCGCCGTGATCGCTGTTTGAGCCGATCGACACGTACAGGGTCTTGCCGTCGGTGCTGGCAATCAGGCTCTTGGTCCAGTGACGATTGTTTTCGCCAGCCGGAAGCGCCGCCAGCGTGGTGGCGTCCGCGACGATCGTCGTGTCACCCGGTGAGTAGGGAAAGCTAACCACGCTGTCAGTATTAGCAATATATAGACGGTTGCCGACCAGGCTCATTCCAAACGGTGATGTCAGACCGGACAACAATACGGTGCGTGTTTCAGCAGCGCCGTCGCGATCCAGGTCGCGCAATAGCGATATGCGGTCCGCGCTTTTCGCCCCTGCGCCGGCGCGTTTCATTACGCGCCGTTCGATACGACCGATAACGCCTCTGGGTTTCTTTTCCTGCATATTGGTTTCCGCAACCAGCACGTCGCCATTGGGCAACACGTACAGCCAACGCGGATGATCCAGCCCTGTCGCAAACGGAGCAACGGCGAGCCCGTCAGCAGCAGTTGGCGTTTCACCATCCCGCCAACTCGTTGCCTTCGCGACGTTGACCAGCGGCAACAGTGAGTCTTTTGGCGCCGGAAGCACAGGCTCAGGGCCCATGCCGGCGGACACAGGCAAATCCGCATTGCCTGCGCACGACCCCACAGCAACAATAATCAGTGCCGCCAACACGAGGGCCAAGACGAGTTTGAGCGAACGCAGCATAGGGGTCCTTCGCAAAGTCATCACGCCGATAAGTATACGGCTTCAATACCACGAGCGGCTCAAAACGATTGGTTGAGCACTCCTCCCTCGCGCGGTATATTTTCGCGCGCCACAGGGGACGATCGGGCTATCGGGAGTTTCCGGTGAGTCCCTGAAGAAACGTCGGCAACGCGACGAGTTGCAGTTACACTATGCGTATTACTGCTGTGCGGGTGTAGTTCAACGGTAGAACATCAGCTTCCCAAGCTGA
>CAYTNO010000416.1:0-2461 GCA_964439125.1 uncultured Woeseiaceae bacterium
GAAGGTGGCGTGTTGCGCTTGCTGGCGCCGAACCGCTTTGTCGTGGAGTGGCTGCAGCAACACTACGTTGACCGCATTCTGGAAATCGTCGGCGACGCGGACGCCGATACCGAGATTCTTATAGAAGTAGGATCGCGAGCCTCTGCTGCGCCAGCGGTGACATCGCGGCGCCCCGCTCCGCTTACCGCCAACGGCTCGGTCGCAACCTCCGGCGTGGAGCCGCGCCTCAATCCGGCGTTTTCCTTTAGCCAGTTTGTCGAGGGCAAAAGCAACCAGCTCGCCAGGGCGGCGGCGACTCAAGTAGGAGAGAATCCCGGCAAGTCGTATAACCCGCTGTTCATTTACGGTGGCGTCGGCCTTGGCAAGACCCACCTTATGCATGCTATCGGCAATGCAATGCTCGAACGGAATCCGCGCGCGCGTGTCGCCTATGTTCACTCAGAGCGCTTTGTAGGTGACATGGTTCGTGGCCTGCAACACAACACCATTTCAGACTTCAAGCGCTTGTATCGGTCGCTCGACGCCTTGCTTATTGACGACATCCAGTTTTTTGCGGGCAAAGAGCGATCTCAGGAAGAGTTCTTCCACACTTTTAACGAGTTGCTCGAGGGCCAACGGCAGATGGTTCTTACCTGCGATCGTTATCCAAAAGAGGTTAACGGTCTGGAGGAGCGGCTAAAGTCTCGTTTCGGCTGGGGCCTGACGGTTGCGATTGAGCCCCCGGAGCTGGAAACCTCAGTTGCCATCCTCATGAGCAAGGCTGCGGCAGACGGCGTTGAGCTCCCGGAAGAGGTTGCCTTCTTTATTGCTAAAAGAATTCGCTCAAATGTGAGGGAGCTTGAAGGCGCGCTACGCAGAGTTATCGCAAACTCTCGGTTTACGCAGCGTCCGATCAATCTGGACTTTGCCAAAGAGGCTCTGCGGGATCTTCTTGCTTTGCAGGCGAGACTTGTTTCGATTGAAAATATACAGAAGACGGTCGCAGAGTATTTTAAGATACGCGTCGGCGACCTGTTATCGAAACGGCGAACACGCTCCATCGCTCGTCCGCGCCAGGTAGCCATGGCTCTCGCAAAGGAGTTAACCAATCACAGCCTGCCTGAGATTGGCGATGCCTTCGGCGGTCGGGATCACACGACAGTGCTACACGGCTGTCGCCGGATTGCGAGCTTACGGGAGTCTGACAAGCGAATTGACAACGATTATTTGAATTTGTTGAGAACTTTGACAGGATGATGTGGATAAGTGGTGGATAATAGTCTTCACTGCCTTTATCCACAGGCTGCACACAAGTATATGCCAAGGCGTGCACTTGGTTTCAGTGCGGATTTTACGGTTTAAGCGATTGATTTTAAAGGAAAAAAATAAGTTATCCACAGGAGCTTAGGCGCCTAATAATAACAATAAAATAACTATATCCAATATTTATTAACAGGTGGAATCTATGAAGTTAAGTGCAGCTCGGGACGTGCTCTTAAAACCGCTACAAGCAGTAATTGGCGTTGTCGAACGACGTCAAACGATGCCAATTTTATCCAACGTGTTGCTTGTCGCTAAAGACGGTGAGCTGGCGGTTACCGCAACGGACCTCGAAGTAGAGCTTGTCGCGCAAGCTGAAGTTGCTATAGAAGATGGTGGCGAAATTACCGTATCGGGCAGAAAGCTTCTCGATATTTGCAGGGCGCTGCCAGAAGGCTCGGATATCGATATGTCGGTCAGCGGCGAAAAGCTGGTAGTTCGATCAGGGCGCAGTAAGTTCAGCCTGGCAACGTTACCTGCCGCCGAGTTTCCGAGCGTGGAGGATATCAAGGCGGGTCAGACCATAGAGGTAGACCAGGAAACACTCGGTCGCCTTATCGAGAAAACGCACTTTTCGATGGCTCAGCAGGATGTTCGTTATTATCTGAATGGCATGTTGTTGGAGACGGGCGGTAAATTTTTGCGCGCGGTAGCAACAGATGGGCACCGTCTTGCAATGTGTGAAGCGGAGCTCGATGGTGCCAGTCTCGATGAGCAGCAGGTTATCGTACCTCGCAAGGGCGTTCTTGAGTTGCAGCGACTGATGAGTGGCGAGGGATCGCTGAATATCGAGTTGGGCCCGAACCACGTGCGCATACAGCTGGAGGGCATACGGTTCACATCAAAGCTGATAGATGGTCGGTTTCCAGAGTATGACCGGGTCATACCGAAGGAGTCGAGCAATGAGCTGTCGGCCGATCGAGAGGGCTTTAAAGCGGCCCTGCAGAGAACGGCGATTCTATCGAACGAAAAATATCGTGGTATTCGGTTGATCATTCGCGATAGCGGTGTCGTGATGCAAGCGCATAACCCCGAGCAGGAAGAGGCAGAAGAAGAGCTCGAAGTGCAGTACAGCGGCGAGGACATTGAAATCGGCTTCAACGTGAATTATCTGCTTGATGCGCTTGGCGCAGTAAGCGGGGATGAGGTGACGCTGTCAGTT
>CAYTNO010000417.1:0-2461 GCA_964439125.1 uncultured Woeseiaceae bacterium
GCAAGAAAACCAACACATCTCAGCGACACCCAGGAAATGACCCGCGACGCCGGTATGTTGATGTCACGAATCATCTGGCTGCCCAGGGTTCTCTATGTTGCGCTCCCCTATTTTTACATCGCCGCCGGCATTGCGGCGCTGCTTGCGACCCTGTACATCAGCGACTGGTTTTGGATATTGCCGCACTATCTCTTGTTTGCCGCAGCATGCTTGCACATGGGCGTTCTCGTTCACCGAAAACGGCATCGACGCTGAGCGCTTGATCTTTGCGGATTCGTGAGCAACGATATCGTTCCGGCATCGCAGAGATCCCTCGTGAGTCAACCTCTTCGCAAACAGCGCATTTTGAAAGAAGTGGCGTTATTTACAGGCCTTCTATTCACGGGATTTGTTCTCATACCCATCGCCATCTATTGGGTCGGGCAAAACGTACTCGGTGAGTACGGTGGACAAGGATATAGCGATTTCTTCGCCGCGCTCAGCGCAAAAATCAGGGGCGGAGACCTTATCTCTTGGTTTTTCGTCTTGTCGCCTTATCTGGCATGGCAACTGCTTCGGCTGACGTTCTTCGCCTGGCACCGCGTCACCCCCGCCAAATCCTGATCCGGCGCTATCTGACGATTGTGTGACACAGATCACATTTTCCTCTTTAACAACAGTCTATTGGCCCCTTAAGATAGAAAATATCTTAACAATGATGCATGCTGTCCTCAGGAGAGTTTTGTATTCGTCACCTATCCACTTCGCAGCCATTAGACGCAAGAACACCAATGATCAATCGCCTCACCAAATGGATTACATCCAAGATACCGTTCAAGAAAGAGCCAGAGCGCCCGAATCTGGTTCAAGCGGCGGTAAAACTGCGCCAAACCGGTAGCCATAATAATATCCAGCCGAAGCGATCTACGCCGAAGCGATCCACGCCGAAGCAGGCCGTGCCAAGACGTCAGCCCGAGTTTGTTGAACTGAATCCGCATACTGAAGGGCGGATCGAGGACAATGGCCCTGGCAAGAATGTACTTATTCGCAACAAGTACGTCCGCGAGGACACCGGAACACACGAAACACTCAAGATTATTGATGATTCCATCATCGACACCGAAGAAGCGGAAGGCCTCGATCCCTACAATACAGGCCAGTTTGACCGCTCCAAGCATTGGGACAAACGCTTCAAATAAAGCGGCCGCAGCTTGCGGTAAACTGCAACGATCGCACAGCTTTTTCGAGGCACATCAATGGGTCTTCGAGTATCTTTTGAACTTGACGACGATGATCTCAAGCACTTTCGTCTCATCATGCGTGAGGCTCGCAAGACGGCTTCGCGCACGCCGCCGGAGGACATAGTTGCCGCCGCGGAAGAACAACTGCAAGTTATTCTCGCCACGAGCACGCCAGGATTCATCCTCGAACGAATTCAGAAACTGCGCTTTCTGATCGGCATGCTAACCGACCTCGAATGGCGGCTGCCTCACCAGGAGGCTACGCGCGTATTGAACGCCCTCGCCTATTTCACAGAGCCCGAAGACCTGATCCCCGATCACATCCCCGGCGTTGGCTTTCTGGATGACGCCATAATGATCGAACTGCTTATCCAGGAACTCGAGTTCGAAATAGAGGCCTACAGTGATTTTTGTAGTTTCCGCGATCAACTGCGTTCTGATAACGGGCATGGCACAAAGGCAAGTCGGGAGAAATGGCTAAAGGGGCGGCGGGATGAACTGCAATCAAGAATGCGCCAACGCCGCGAAACTCGAAATTTGGATGATTGCAGCGAAAAGCCGTTGAAGCTCTTCGATTAGGGCCAGTAATACCAGACTGTCGCGCCAAGACCCAACCACATTCCCCCAAGAGCCCAATATCGCGCCCGATGATTTTTCAGCAATGCGTAGAAACTCGCGGCGGTAATGATGGTCATACTCAGGAAGATAAGCATGCTTTGCGATAACGGTCTGAATTCATGCTGCAATCGTGGGTAGTCATCGCCGAGGACGAGGAATACGAAAAGGACTGCCGCAAGACTAATTGAGATTGCAGCACAAGATCCCAGTAGTATGCCGGTGACTGCAGCTAGTGGACGCATGATAAAGTTTCCAGAATGGTATATTTTCCAGCACGAAAAGCTGGTCATTAATGCTAAATACGCCCTTGATCAGAGCGCGCCAGGCATCTAGCCTAGCCGAATTGATGTTTCTACAAAACTGTTTCGTAATGATTGGAGATAAATTTGAAAGCTGTTGAGAACCGTCGTATTCACTGGCTGGCTGGCCTTGCAGCGGCGCTGTTGGCGTCACAAAGCGTAGCAAGCACGCCCAAGGTCCATGTAGACGAAGCATTGGCACCTGAATCTCGCCATGAAGATATCGGCCAACTGGTCACACAGTTCGTTCAAAAATCTCATTATCTCCACATCGCGGTAGACGATGACCTGTCTTCACGCGTAATGGATCGCTACATCGAGTCA
>CAYTNO010000418.1:0-2449 GCA_964439125.1 uncultured Woeseiaceae bacterium
CGATGCCGGCTACGACGGCGTCGAGATAATGGGGTCGGAAGGCTACTTCATTAATGAGTTCCTGGTGACACACACCAACCAGCGCACAGACAAGTGGGGTGGCGATTATTCACAGCGCATTCGCTTGCCCATCGAGATCGTCGAACGAACGCGCGAAGCGGTAGGCACGGATTTCATCATCATCTACCGGCTGTCGATGATCGACTTGATTCCCGACGGTAATAGCTGGGACGAGACGGTAACTTTGGCGAAGGCAATCGAAGCTGCAGGTGCCACGATCATCAACACAGGCATAGGCTGGCACGAAGCACGCGTACCGACCATCGCCACGTCAGTGCCACGGGGCGCCTTCACCTGGGTGACGAAGAAAATGAAACAGGAAGTAGCCATTCCATTGGTGACTTCGAATCGAATCAATCTACCGGACAAGGCAGAGCAGATATTGGCCGACGGTTGCGCCGACATGGTTTCGCTGGCCCGACCGATGCTGGCTGATGCCGAATTTGTGAAGAAAGCGCGTGAAGGCCGTGCCGACGAGATCAATGTATGCATCGCCTGCAACCAGGCCTGCCTGGATCACACCTTTGCGAACAAGATGAGCAGCTGCCTTGTGAACCCGCGAGCTTGTCACGAGACGGAACTGAATTACGTTGCGGTGGAAACTCGTCGGCGTTTCGCCGTTGTCGGATCGGGGCCTGCAGGCATCTCCGCCGCCCTGGTGCTGGCCGAGCGCGGTCACGACGTCGACTTGTACGAAGCAGCCGCGGAGATCGGCGGCCAGCTAAACATGGCCAAAGTGATTCCGGGCAAGGAAGAGTTCCATGAGATGTTGCGCTACTTCAAGCGCCAGATCGAACTGAAGAATGTCAGCGTGCACCTGAATACCCGAGTTGGCGCCGACGACCTGCTAGCCAAAGCTTATGACGGTGTAATTATTGCGACCGGTGTCGTACCACGAGACCCGAAGATTGAAGGGCAAGAGCATCCGAAAGTACTGAGCTACATTGATGTTTTGCGAGGGCATTCTCCGGTTGGCAAGCGAGTCGCGATCATCGGCGCTGGAGGCATAGGCTTCGACGTCGCGGAGTTTTTGGTGCAAGACGGCAACTCGCCGACGATGCATCTCGCTGAGTGGCTTAGCGAGTGGGGCGTCGTCGATCCGTCCGAAGCACGCGGCGGTATCGCAGTGAATCGAGCGTCGGCGAAGCAGCCCGCGCGCGAAGTTACGCTTCTGCAACGCAAGGCCGGTAAGCTCGGCGCCAAGCTTGGCAAAACCACCGGTTGGATTCATCGCGCCACGTTGAAGATGAACAATGTCCGTATGATCGGCGACGTTAACTACGAACGTATTGGCGACGAAGGCCTGTTGGTCAGTTACGGCGAGAAGCACGAGGACCCAACCTGGATCGAGGTCGACAATATTGTGATGTGTGCAGGACAGCTCTCGCTGCGGGAGCTGCAAGAGCCGCTGGACGCCGCCGGCGTTGCCACACACGTGATCGGCGGTGCCGATGTTGCGACCGAACTCGATGCCAAGCGTGCTATTGACCAGGGTAGCCGCCTCGCCGCGCGGCTTTGATGTCATGGGACGCTGGCGCCCACCCGCTCCGCAGTCTTCGCCGTATATCACGGTGGCCGGCTTTGCTGCTTTGCAAAAAGAGCTGGAGGGCATCTGGCTGCGCCGCCGCGATGTCGTGAAGGCTTTGGCAGCCGCTGCTGCTGAGGGCGACCGTTCGGAGAACGCCGAGTACATCTATCGAAAGAAAGAGCTCGGTGGATTGGATCGGCGAATACGCTATCTGCAAAAGCGCCTGCCCGTATTGAACGTTGTTCGAGAGGCGCCGAAAAATGATGCGATTTATTTTGGCGCCTTTGTAGAAGTGCGTGACGACGCCGGAGAAATGTTCACTTATCGAATTGTAGGGCCCGACGAAACGGACGCGGAGAAATCCGCAATCAGTATGGACTCGCCTCTCGCCAAGGCTCTGTTAGCAAAGCAGGTGGATGATGAGATTGTGCTTAAGACCGGTGAGAAAACCGTCACAATGACCGTGGTGTCCATCAAGTACTAAAATTTGGTCGGAGCCATAGACCTTCTATAATGTCATGCGCAATTCAAGGCGGGAAAAGCATGAAAAAGCTGCTTGTGGTTATTGGAATCGTCGTAGTGTTGGCTGTGGCGTTCCTGCAGTGGGTTTTGCCAGGCAAAGTCGAGCAGTCGATGAACATCAACCTGCCGCACGACCCGTATGTGGTAAGCGAGGAGGCGGCCAAGCTTCACGATTCCTTGTTTATTGCAGACCTGCATTCCGATTCGTTGCTCTGGAAGCGCGACCTGACCAGGCGATCCGATATCGGACACATGGATCTGCCCAGACTCCAGGAAGGTAACGTCGCGTTACAGGTTTTCAGCGCAACAACGAAAAGTCCCGCAGGACTCAACTACGAA
>CAYTNO010000419.1:0-2425 GCA_964439125.1 uncultured Woeseiaceae bacterium
AGCGGGTCTATGATCCAGACCGTGTCGGAATTGCCTTGCGCGCCACTTTCTTCAGCAAGAATGGCATGGTCGGGATAGTGTTTGAGAATGCAGTCGATCACAGCCTTTTCGGCTGCTGTATCGGCATCACTGACGTAATCGTTGTGGCCCTTCTCCTCAATCTTGAGCTTGCCAATATTGACCATTTTCTTTATGAGCGTGCTACCGGCGCGTCGTGCCGCCATCACCGCTACATTGAGTAGTGCGTGCATTTTAACGATCTCATCAGTGTGAAAGAACTCGGCCACAGCGTGCCGTGGCGCTAGAATAGCGAACTTTAGGGAAGCATTGCCACACATGTCGATACGTATCGTCCTTGTCGGAACCACACACCCGGGTAATATCGGTGCCTGCGCGCGGGCGATGAAAAATATGGGGGTGACAGATCTGGTGCTGGTGGACCCACTCCATTTTCCACATGAGGAGGCCACGGCGCGGGCATCCGGAGCCGATGACGTCCTTGAACAGGCAAAAGTCGTGGGCACGCTGGCAGAGGCAATTAGCGACTGCGTCTACGTTGCAGGTGCCAGCGCGCGTTCAAGATCAATCAATTGGCCGAGTATGGAGCCAAAGGACTGTGCGGCCAGGCTAGTCGAGGAAGGTCAGCAAGGTACGGTCGCCGTTGTCTTCGGGCCCGAGAAATCCGGGCTTTGTAATTCCGACCTCGACCATTGCGATACATTGCTGACTATTCCGACCGACCCGGCGTTCAGCTCGTTGAACCTGGCCATGGCAGTTCAGGTGCTGACCTACGAGATTCGGGCTGCTCAGGTCGTCGACAAACCCGCTGAATACCAGCTCGATGGGCCGCTTGCCACCAGCGACGAACTCGAGAACTTTTACGCCCACCTTGAGAAGGTGCTGCTTGATTCCGGCTTTCTTGACCCGGATAACCCGCGGCACCTCATGCGCCGGCTGCGGCGCTTGTTCATCCGCGCGCGCCCCTACAAGAACGAGGTCAATATATTGCGAGGCATTTTGACGTCAGTAGAAAAAGAGGACGCGCCCAATGGCTGAGCAAGCGGATCTTATTTACCTCGATTACGCAGCGTCCACGCCGGTCGACCCATGGGTTGCCGAAGCGATGACGGCGTTAATGACAGCCGATGGCAACTATGCCAATCCATCATCAACGCACGTCGCCGGTCGACAAAGTGTCGAACATATCGCGCACGCGGCCGGGCAACTTGCCGCGCTCCTGAACACGGATCCGGCGCGGCTGATCTGGACATCCGGCGCCACCGAGTCCGACAACCTGGCGATTCTCGGCGGCGCGCACTACCGGCAAAAACGAGGCCGGCACCTTATAACGATGCGCACTGAGCACAAAGCGGTAACCGACGCGTTCACCGAGTTGGAGCGACAGGGTTACAGCGTCACCTGGCTGAATCCCGAGCCGAGTGGCTTGCTTGATATCGCGAAATTTGAAGAGGCATTGCGCGATGACACTCAGCTTGTGTCCATCATGCACATTAATAACGAAACCGGTGTTATTCAGGATATCGCGCAAATTGGCGCGATATGCCGCGAACGCGACATTCTGTTTCACGTGGATGCGGCACAATCCGTTGGCAAATTAGCCATCGATCTTTCCACATTGCCTGTCGACTTGATGTCGACGACGGCGCATAAGGTCTACGGGCCAAAAGGCATTGGTGCGTTGTATATTGCCGATCGAGCCGGCGTTCATGTCGATCCCCTGTTATTCGGTGGCGGTCAGCAACGCAACCTGAGGCCCGGAACGTTACCGGCGCAGCAAATTATCGGCTTTGGAACGGCGGCAGCGATCGCACAGTCACGCATGATCCGCGACCTCAAACATCTCAACGCAATGCGTGAGCGACTCTGGTCGGGTATTCAGGATATTCCTGGCATATCGACGAATGGCGCTATGGAATGCGCATTTCCCGGAATCCTGAATGTCAGCATTGAAGATATTGAAGGCGAGAGTCTGCTGCTCGCCCTCGAACCGCTTTGCGTCGCGACCGGTTCCGCCTGCAACTCGAAGAGCCAGGAGCCTTCCTATGTATTGCGTGCCCTGGGTAGCAGCGATGTGCTCGCGCAGAGTGCGATTCGATTCAGTTTCGGACGCCCAACCAGCGCCAGTGACATTGATATCGCCATCGAGTGTTATCGCAGTTCGGTCGCCAAGTTGCGCAAACTCGCGCCGGGTGGGGTCGAATGAGCGCTGATCCCTATAGCGCGCGAGTGCGCGCGTTGTTCGCCGATCCGGCTCACGCCGGGCAGCTGGCGAACGCGGTGGGCGTGCTGGTGGAAGATCAGGGTGTTCGGATTGCTTTCTCGGCGCAGCTGGCAGCTGGCCGGATCGGCACGCTTCGATTCCAGGCATGGGGCTGCCCGCACGTCATCGCGGCCGCTGAGGCGT
>CAYTNO010000420.1:0-2420 GCA_964439125.1 uncultured Woeseiaceae bacterium
GCGGTCATGCGAAATGATGACCATCGTCGATTTGCTGGTTTCCAGAAACTCTTCGAGCCAGCGGATGGCGTTGATGTCGAGGTTGTTGGTCGGCTCATCGAGCAGCAGAACGTCGGGATCGGAAAACAAGGCCTGGGCGAGCAACACCCGGAGCTTCCAGCCCGGTGCTACTGCGCTCATCGGGCCCTGGTGTTGTTCGACAGGAATGCCAATACCTTCCAGCAGTTCACCCGCTCGCGACTCAGCCGAGTAACCGTCCATCTCCGCGAACTCAATTTCGAGATCCGCAACGCGCATGCCTTCTTCATCACTCATCTCGGGCAGCGAATACAGCCGGTCGCGTTCCTGCATGACCTTATACAATCTGTCGTAGCCCATGATCACGGCATCGAGCACTCGATAGTCTTCATAGCCGAACTGATCCTGCGACAACTGGCCTATCCGGACATGCGGATCGGTCGCGACATTGCCGGCAGTGGGCTCGAGCTGGCCCGCCAGAATTTTCATCAAGGTGGACTTTCCAGAACCATTTGCACCGATCAGGCCATAGCGATTGCTATTGCCGAAGGTCACAGAAATGTTCTCGAACAGGGGCTTGGCGCCGAACTGAATCGACAAATTTGAAGTAGATATCAAGGTTTTATACCGGGTATTGGGCTGGTTCTGATGCCCGCAAGCTCCGGTTATCAGATCCTAAGTATCTGATAGATAAGGGAATGCGGGAGTTAGTGACTGGCTTGGGCGCGCGCATCATAACAAAGTTGTGAGCCCACGGCATCAGGTTTACGGTGTCAACCCATGCATGCGCGCGGCGTTATACCTGTAAGCACGGAGACAACAGAGGAACTACGATGCAGCACGGTAAAACCAAAATCATAGTCACATTGACGTCATTGCTACTGGTCGGGGCGGTTTTGGCTCAAGAGGCGCCTCCCGCAAACCCAAGAGACATGACGCCCGAGCAGCGTGAAACCATGCGCGAACAGCGGCGCGAAGCGTACGAGAATATGACTGACGAGGAACGTCAGGTAGCGCGCGAGAATCGGCAACAGGTAAAGACGGAACGAAGAGCCGCAAAGCGCGAACGCTGGGAAGGCATGTCAGACGAGGAACGTCAGGCAGCACGCGAGAAACACCGAGAGGCTAAGCAAGCACGCTCGGCAGAACGACGCGAACGTTGGGAGAGCATGTCCGACGAAGAGCGCCAGGCCGTGCGCGAGAGGAGAAATGAGCACCGGCAGGCCAAGGGCGGGAATCGTCCACCGACTATTTAGGCTCGCCACGAACAGAATGTAGAGGGTTCTCTCGAGAACCCTCTCGATTGAATCCAAAAGCTTGGGTGATCACGGGGTATGATGCTGCGCCAGTCCGTCGGCTACCTCCTCGACCCCGAGCCATAATATGTCCAAGCCCCCCGAGCAAGCCAACCAAACCAGTTTCCGCGATCTGCAGTTATCCACACCTATGTTGAAAGTGCTGGATGAACTGGGTTACGAAACGCCGACCCCGATTCAAAGTGAGGCTATCCCACATTTACTGAAGGGTCTCGATCTGCTTGGACACGCTCCGACCGGCACCGGCAAAACGGCGGCATTTGCGCTGCCGTTGCTTTCCCGCATTGATATCGGCAACAAAAAGGTACAGGTACTGACCTTAACGCCTACGCGGGAGTTAGCGATACAGGTTGCAGAAGCATTCCAGCGTTACGCGTCCCACATCAAAGGCTTTCACGTCCTGCCTATCTATGGCGGGCAGGAGTACTCGGGGCAGATTCGTCAGCTGAAGCGTGGTGTTCACGTTGTTGTCGGCACACCCGGAAGGCTGATGGACCACATGCGCAAAGGTACATTGAAGCTTGACGGCCTGGAGGCGTTGGTTCTGGATGAGGCCGATGAAATGCTGCGCATGGGCTTCATCGACGAGGTCGAGTGGATTCTGGAGCAGACACCGGACAAACGCCAGATGGCTTTGTTCTCCGCAACAATGCCGAAACAGATTGAAAGAATTGCACGCCGGCACCTGAACAAGCCCCAGGAAATTTCGATCAAGGCCCGTACCGCGACCGCCGAGACCATCCGGCAGCGTTACTGGCAGGTCAGTGGGCTACATAAGCTCGAGGCGCTCACTCGGATACTGGAGGTTGAGCCATTTGACGCAGTCTTGATATTTGTCCGTACCAAAATCGCCACCACCGAACTTGCTGAGCGACTGGAGGCTCGAGGCTACGGCGCGGCGGCGATGAATGGCGACATGGCGCAAAATCAACGCGAGCAAATGGTGGAGCGATTAAAAAAAGGTTCGCTCGACATACTTGTCGCAACAGATGTTGCTGCCCGCGGCCTCGATGTCGATCGTATTAGTCACGTTGTCAACTACGACATTCCTTATGATGCCGAAGCGTATATTCATCGCATTGGCCG
>CAYTNO010000421.1:0-2410 GCA_964439125.1 uncultured Woeseiaceae bacterium
GAGATTCCGTCATCTTTGCGAATGAGGCTCCAGATCAGACCGGCTGCAAGAAACCCATTGTAGAGACCCTGATTCGCTGCGAGCACAGCGGTTTGTTCAGCGAATTCCGAAGTGAGACCGAACGCCCGCAGTCCTGCCGGCTTGGTCCAAAGAAACATTTCCAGAACCAGAATGTACAGGTGCTCAATTGCGACAAATGCGACTAGTGCGCTGGCGGCCTTTTTCATAAACGATAGTCTCCTATATTGAAATTTAGGTGGTGCTAGATGAACTACTTCATAAAAGTCAATGAGTTATTTGGTAAAGCTCGACATTTTCTTGGCGGCTTTTTCCGAACTATTTCGGCGCTGAACGTATTCGAATAATCCATTGCCAGAGCCTGCCGTCGATCACCGATAGACCAAGGCCGATCACGGCCATTCCCAGGAAGTGCAACCATTGGAGTCGCTCATCGAGGAAAAGAGCGCCAAGCAGGATCGCGGTAACAGGAATCAACAAGGTAACGAGAATCGCGTTGGTCGCGCCGGCCGACGCCAAAAGCCGAAAGTACAGGATGTACGCTAGCGCCGTCGACAAAATCGCCATCAATCCAACGGCAATCCATACCTTGGCGCTCGATTCGATCAGTTGGTGCGGTGCCCCAAACATAGAGGCCAACAGGATCATGATGAGTGCTGACATGAGAAGCTGGCCGGCGGCCACAACAATTGGGTCGATATTCATTCGGGCGAACCGCCGCGCGTATACCCCTGCGAATGCATACGACAACGCAGCACCCAGTACCGCGAGTTGGGCGAGCAGATTGACATCGAGGCCGGCCAGCGCGCTCGGGCCAATAAGAACAACAACGCCGATGAAGCCCAGCATGGCACCCAGCAACTTGGGGCGTGTTACAGGCTCGTCCTTTAACCACACACCGGCAACGATGACCGAAAAAATTGGCGCCGCCGCGGTGAGTATGGCAGCAAGACCAGACTCGATTTCCTTCTGTCCCCACACGATGAGAAGAAACGGAAATACGTTGTTGAGTAGTCCCATCCAGAAAAACGCTATCCAGACAGATCGTGATCGCGGCACCGGAAATCCCGCCGTCAGCACAATGCCCCAGATCACGATCGACGCGATAACGACGCGTACTGCGACGATCAGTAACGGTGACCACTCCAACAGGGCGATTTCCACTAAGAAGTAGGAGCCGCCCCAGAGCATCGACAACAGCACGAGCATGGACCATTCCACTAGCCCCATGCGCGAATTTATGATGGCTGAACTCATGGTCGCAAGGATAACGGATTACAATCCGGAGATTGGCCAGAATCGGACGTTAGCCTCGTATAGCGGTAAGCGGACATTGAATCGAGGGATCGTAGTCCGAAAATAACGACGTGTAATTTGATCAAGCCCCTGTTGTATAAGAGATTTAACGACGGAGCCACGACAGCAGAACTAAACATTATCCGAGGAATGAACAATGAGAGAGCTCGCAATTCTGACTTCCACTATTTGCGCCGAGCCGACTGCACTGCGTCAGCCGCTCAGGCTGTTGAGTGTGTTGCTGTTCGTTGCTACGCCGACCTGGTCGGCGACTCCCATCGAAGAGGCAAAATTGCTTGCCGCCGATGCTGCCGCGGGCGACCAATTTGGCTACAGCGTCTCGCTATCCGGCGATACCGCGGTAATTGGAGCCCGCTTCGACAGCGACGACGTCAATGGCCTCGAATCGGGCTCGGCGTATGTGTTCATCCGGACCGGGACCACCTGGAGTCAGCAAGCCAAGCTCACCGCTCACGATGGTGAGGCACGCGACTGGTTTGGAGTCAGAGTTGCGATCTCCGGAGATACTGCAGTGGTCACGGCCGACGCGGATGACGACGATGTTAACGGCGTCGATTCGGGTTCCGTGTACGTGTTCACCCGCTGCGGAACGACCTGGAGCTTTCAGGCCAAACTTACCGCCGCCGATAGCGCGCCGGTCGACCTGTTCGGCTATAGCGTCGCACTCTCCGGCGACACCGCGGTATTCGGAGCAAAATTCGACGACGATGACGTTAACGGCGTCGATTCGGGTTCCGCGTATGTGTTCACTCGCTCCGGGAGTACCTGGAGCCAGCAGGCCAAGCTCACCGCCACCGATGGCGCGCCAGGCGACTTGTTCGGATACAGTGTCGCACTCGCTGGCGATACTGTGGTGGTTACGGCCAACGCGGATGACGACCACATCAATGGGGTCGATTCGGGTTCCGCGTATGTGTTCACCCGCTCCGGGAGTACCTGGAGCCAGCAGGCCAAGCTCAGCGCATCCGATGGTGCGGCAGGCGACTTGTTCGGCGTCAGGGCCGCAATCTTCGGCGACACCGCATTGATCGGGGCTCGCTTCAGCGACGATAACGGCGAAGATTCGGGTTCGGCG
>CAYTNO010000422.1:0-2402 GCA_964439125.1 uncultured Woeseiaceae bacterium
AGGGATGCCGAATTCGCGGCTGCAGGAGGTAATGAGCCGCTAGTGCCCAGGGAGAATCGCTACTCGGATCAATCGAAGCGAGGTGATGGTGGCGGCGCGTCAGTGCATGTCTTTCTTGAGACGGGTCGGTCATTAAAGATCACTCAGACAGACTATGGTCTGTTTCTCAGCTTCGATCGCGCCGTCGTTGAAGAGTATCGGTTCGGTGAGAACCGCGAAGTCAGTGTCGGGCCGATCATTGCCGACCGTGTGTCGGGTTGGGAGGGCAGCAGCTATGTTATCGAGACGCTGGATATTAACGGCGCCAAGCTTGTCGAGGTTTATCAGTTGCAAGACGGTGGGCGATCTCTACAGCGCAAAATCGCGATCGTCGACAAGAAGAACACGCATTTGTCTCTAGAGCAGATATTCGATCGCGACTGAGGATTGCGTCAGCAAGTGGGCGGCGGCCAACCGCGTGGCCCGGCGGGAAGGAAAGGCCCAGCAGCGACCGCCACCCAAACACAGGTTGCTATTTGCTCATTTCGTACCTAAAGAGGTTTTGCAGACCCGTTGTGATCTGCGGCACTCCCTCAACGACCCGGGGCTTGAATCGAAAACGCTTCGCTGCCTCTATTGATGACCGTTCGAAAAGCTTGTCGCTCGATTCAATAATCGAGACGTTAGTGACGCTGCCGTCGGCGAGTACGTCAAACTGAACGATCGCATAACCTTCGAGGCCGCCCTGCAAGGCCCTTGCGGGGTATTGAGGTGTCACTCGAATGAGCGATATGAGCGGGCCATCCGACCACGCTGATCCTGGCCCTTCGTACCTGTGACTGGTGGGTGGAGCTGCGGTAGGTCTTACCGCCACTGTCTGGCCACCAGTTTCGCCCGTCGGAGGTCTCGGTGGGACTATTGGCGGTTCGATGAATTCCTTTTTCGGTAATTCGTCGATCGTTTTCGGCGGCGGCTCAGGTGGGATTGGTCTTACCCACGCGAGCGTCGTGGGTTCTCTGGGTTCTTTCACGACACCAGGCTGCAAATCGATAAGCGCTTGCATGACGAAGAGCAGGGCGAAGGTGACCGTTGCGCTGGTCGTTATGGCAGAGACAATTTTGGTAAACATTTTGCCGTCCTCTGGTTACTTTCCGCCTGCTGCTATACCTTGAATAGCTAGGTATAGGATACATACCTAGAACTACAAAGTAACCCTTGTTATACCTTGAATCCCGAGGTATGCTCATTAGCTCAGCTTCGGAAGGGCATTACATGGCGCAAAGCAACCCACCTTTCATGAGCGGCGTTCCCGAGCTATTGCTATTGCGGCTGCTCGATCTCAAGGACATGTACGGTTACGAACTTGTCCGCTCAATCAAGCTCGCAACAGGTGAGGCCATATCTCTGGGCGAAGGCGTTATTTACCCGGTGCTTCACGGGTTGGAACGAAGTGGTTCCCTGAAGTCCCGGCGCAAGTCCGTTGGCGGACGAACCCGGGTCTATTACGCGCTGACAGGCAAAGGTCGTCGCCGGCTGGAAAAGCTGCAGGGTGACTGGCGCCGCATTCAGGGAGGCATTACGAGTGCATTGGAGCAACCTGGCCATGCCTAGACCCGATTTCACAGTGGTTCGTCGTGACATGCTTGGCTGGGGCATATCGCCGCGGCAGATGCGACGAACGATTTCTGAGCTCGATGGTCATTTTGATGATCTGGTGGATGACGCAATAGCAAAAGGGGTCGATACCGCTGCAGCACAACAAATTGCGCTGGATGCGCTAGGCGACCTTCAGCATGTTTCCGCGGCCATGAAATCGCGCCCTGAGCTCCGCAGCTGGGCGTATCGATTTCCTCATATCGCCATGATCGTATATCCACTGACTTGCATTGCGTTGATACCGGCGCTGCCGATCGCAGTCGGTGTAGCGCATGCGTCTTACCTTGCTCGTTGGGGGTTCTGCATGTTACTCGGTGCGCTCATCACAGCATCGATGTTCCTGCTGTTACATCTGAGCATTACTCTGACCTGATCAGCGGGCCGGCTAAGTCGGGTTGTAGGACACCAGCATCGCACGCATACGCAGCTTGCCAAGACGGTGCTGTTCAATGATTACTGGCAGATAACCCAGTTCTTCAACACACCAAAGTGTCGTCACGCGCTTGGAATTCTCCGCCTGGTGCTGGATGCCGACGGCCTCGAACTGACCGGCGCGAACCTTGACGGTCTTGCGGCCGATATTTCGCACATTGATGGTCTTAAGTCGATCTACATCGAAAAGCGTGTACTGCTTGCTTGGCTCGCCATTCAGAAGGTCGTGCATCAGCTCGTATTGAATCGATATCCGATCGTAGGCGATCGCATCCATTGTGGATGACACTGCTTCGTTGTCGACAGTTCCATGAGCTTCGCCGGTTTGCCAGTCG
>CAYTNO010000423.1:0-2391 GCA_964439125.1 uncultured Woeseiaceae bacterium
TCCATGAGACGCTGAACATGGATAACGAATTGCAGAACCTGATCATGTCCAACCCGGGACGTGACGAGCTGACAGAGTTCATGGAGAAACGAGGAGTCGTGAGTCTGTTCCACGACGGTTTGGAACGGGTACTTCAGGGTAAGACAACAATCGAAGAAGTATCCGGGTCGATCGTATTATAGGAAACGGCAATGGCGATAGAACTGCATGACATTATTGATAATCAGGATGCGACGCCTACTGCCAAGGCGGCGCCGGCCCGCTTCTCGCTTTTTCGTGCCAAAGTCTCTTCAAGTGACCGCAGGTTCTTTACCGAACAATTATCGTTGATGCTCGAGACCGGCGCTAATTTACACCAGGCGTTGGTGCTGCTGCAGCAACAACATCAACTGCCCGCAATGGCATCCGTCATCGACGAATTAGTGGCAGGTGTTGCTGGAGGGAGGTCATTCTCGGCCGCGTTGGCTGAGCATCCAGAGGTTTTCTCGACGACATACGTAAACCTGGTTGCGGCCAGCGAAGGCGGCGGCTTCATACATGAGGTGTTGGCAGAACTTCTGCGAATGGATGAGCAGGCCGAGGAGCTCAATACTACAGTGCGCTCTGCACTCTCCTATCCGGCTTTCCTGAGCCTGTTTTCCCTGGGCGTCATCGTTTTCGTTCTGATGGTTGTGTTTCCAAAATTCAGCGTCATGTTCGCCAAAATACACGACCAGCTGCCGATGACGACCATTGCCCTGATGCACGCGAGCGATTTCTTGCGCGACTACTGGATGCAAATGATAGCCGCGATTACCGCCATTACGATGTTGACGCTGCAATGGGCTCGCAAGCCGAAAGGGCGGGAAACTATTGATCGGCTAAAACTCACCCTGCCAGGTATCAAACACGTTTTCATGCAGGTCTACCTCACACAGTCGCTGCGAGTCATGAGCTTATCTCTGGCGAATGGAGTCAACATCACTGACACGCTGACCGCGACTCGCGATGTCGTCAAAAACAGCATTTTTCGGCGATTCTTTGTCACGGTTGAGGAGCAGGTAGCCCAGGGCAACGGCATTGCGATCGGCTTCAAACAGAATGACCTGATTCCCCTGCTTGCCCAGCAAATGATCGCCACTGGCGAGGAAACCGGCAGCCTGGCAAAAGTGATGTCACGACTCGCGGATTACTATGAGCGCGAGCTGACAAAACGGCTCAAATCGATGTCCAAGATGGCCGAGCCGATCATGCTTATGGTCATGGGAGTCATTGTCGGTGTCATCGTGAGCTCCCTGATACTGCCCATCTTCAAGCTGTCACGGGCCGTCACCTAGCCCCCCAGGCCACCTGGCCCCTAAAAAAACGTGCCCCACGTCACAATTTGGTTCGTTTTGGTGCAAGTGCTTAACTTAACTTAAGAAAATGTGAACTGTCGGCACGCTTTTGTTGGGTCTAAATAGGAAAATTCATTTGGTTTGAGGATGTTAGCTATGTTCGCGAAAGTCGACATTTGCTGAAATCCTCGTGGGTATTTATAGATTTCGAAGACGTTTTTTTGGAGACAGCTCATGCATCGCGTAACACTCACAAAGCAGCAATCAGGCTTCACCTTGGTTGAACTTTTGATCGTTGCAATAATTCTTGCCATTCTTGCGGCAATTATAGTTCCGCAGTTCGCATCAACAACGACTGATGCCCAAGAGTCCGCTCTTCGGGCCAATCTGTCAGGCTTGCGTTCGGCAACCGATCTGTATCGCCAGCAACACGGCGAATATCCGGGCGTAACCACCGCAGTTGGCGGAACCTGTTCAGGCACCCCAGGAACAGGTGTTGGCGGTACTCAGCAGGCGATTGAAGATCAGCTCACCCGCTACTCCAACATGGCGGGCCAGACTTGCAGCCTGCCGGACACTGGTTTCCAATTCGGCCCCTACATCCAGGAAGACGTCTTGCCGACCAATCCGATTACCGGTTCTGGCCTTTTCGCTATCATCGCGACGGGCAACCTGGAGATGACAGCTGATGGTGCTGGTCTAGGTTGGAAATACGATTCGGCCGCCGGCAAGATTATGGCCAACGATACGGATCTTGATTCGGCCGGTATTGCTTACTCCACCTACTAGGTGAGTAAGTAAGAGCGAGAGTGTCGGCAGTGAGGGCCGCACATCATGCCGATGAACGAGCCGCTTAAGAGCACCCGTATACTGGAGCTTCCTGGAAAGCAGCATTCGCTTTGGGCGACGTTGTGGACCAGGAGCCTCAAACTTCTGTCGAACGTCTGGACGACGACCGACTTTGACAAAGCAGCGGTGACAGTTTTCGCCGAGCGCGTGATGCAGGCGGAACTTCGCAAAGGCATCATCGTGATGGCGCTTGTGTCGCTCCTGATACAGATCGCTGCGATCGCCC
>CAYTNO010000424.1:0-2387 GCA_964439125.1 uncultured Woeseiaceae bacterium
TAGGGGCAGCCGTAATGCGCCGGCGTGTTCGGAGCGATTACCTGCTCAGGCGTTCTGATGAAAGTTTCTCTGGCCAGCTTGTAATAGGCGATATCGTCCGCCATCAGTACACGCTCGGCGCCGTGCTCGGGGCATCGTTTCAGCATCCACACACAGCCATCCTGGAATACGATTTTCCCATCGACGCGTTGCAGGCAAGTGCTGCAAATCGAAATCGTCGAATCGTAATACTGGTAAGGGCGCTGCTTTACAGCCACTCAATTGACTCCTCGTGCAACGAATCGTCGCTCGGCGATTGTGGCAGTAATAACTCGCGCCGTCATGCGGTCTTCTTAAGCAGGGTAGGCAATGTCTGCAAGGGTGGTAGAGCGCATGCACAAACTAAATGTCGGGGGCTGGGTGAAGAAATACCTGGCAGGTATTTTCGTGTTCTTTCTGGTGACCACTCCAGTGGCGACAGCCGCTGACGCCCTAATTGCACCGGACTGGACACTCTCAACAGCAGAAGGCAGGACGGTTCGACTCAGTGAGGAAGTTGAACAGCAAACGACCGTGCTGCTTTTCTGGGCGACATGGTGTCCATACTGCAAGGCGTTGATGCCGCACTTGCAAAGCATACGGTTTGAGTACAGCGACGACGTCAAGGTTTTGGCCATCAACGTTTTTGAGGATGGCGATCCGCTAGCGTTCATGCAAAAAGAAGGCTACGACTTTGTGTTGCTGCCTGATGGTGACGACGTGGCTGACACCTACGGGGTATCGGCAACGCCAGGTGTCATCGTCGTTGGTCGCGATCGCGTCGTGCATTTCGATCTACGGCTACTTCCGCCCCGGGCGAACAAATCAGTTACCGGGCCGACGAGCCACAAACGGAAAGCGGCGCTCCTCGCCCCGTACTGGGCTGCCGAGATTCGGAAGGTTATCGATTCAGTACGTCAGGATTACCGATGATTCGGTTTTGATTCAAAAACTCGAAATCACCAGTCTTTCAGCGAAAAGCTCATTGCGGAAGGCGGCGGCCAGGGCACATTGCCTTCTTTTATTTTGGCAGCGAAGTTAGGCGTCGATTCCAGATCCCACGGCGCGCCGCAGGCACACCAATGCACTTGCTGCCACAAGACAAACGAACCGAAGTGATGTTTATCCATTTCCGCGGCCCTTCGGTTCGCCGCGTCTCTTTGGCCGCCCCAGGCATACACCATCAGCTCCCAGAAAGGGTCGAAGTCCGGATTGGCGACGTACTGTTTCGATAATTGCGCGGAAAGCAGTTCGTCACCCTGATGTGCTACGACCAGCGCCTTCAGAACTAGCGCGACGTTGTTACTTTGCACTGAACTCTCGATATCCCGGTTGGCTTCGTCATACAGGCCATTCGCAACCAGTGTCCGCATCAGGACCATGTTGAGCCAACCGCCGGGGGCGACTAGCGTGCCCTCCCGAGCCAGCCTTAACGCTTCGACCTTGTCTCCCGCCCAAAGTGTCGCCCTGGCAAGATTGAACCACGACAGCGATCGCAGAGGATCGCAGGCAAGTACTGTCTTCGCACGGTCACGTTCCTGTTCGGCGTCGCCGATGAGCGCAGCTATAGTCGGCATCCAGTTAGACCCCAAACAGCCAGGCTCAGCCAGCAGGCGTTCGACCCGTCCGCTCAAGCCCCGCCAGTTGCCGCTGAGAAACGCGAGGTCAAGCTCGGCCATCAGGCGCATTCGCGTTGTACGTGCATAACGCGTTGCAGCTTCGTAGTCTGCAATTGCAGATGGGTAGGCGTTTGCAAGGTCTTCCTCTGTTACACCAGCGCTAGCTCTGCCGGCGGCGTCGCTGTTGAGCATATGAATAAACAAGTCAGAATGGTCGGCATAAACCGGCCCGAAGTCCGGAACCCGCGCCATCACCTGCTCGAAGTAGGCGTTGGCTTGCCTCAACCCGGTGATCTGATCCATATCGCCATGTGCACGGTTGTAGACATCCAGACCCTTTTGGTAAATCGTGAATGCTTCTACGTCACGAAGCCCGGCTTGGCGCATCGCTTCACGCTTGCGTTCGTCCAGCACAATGTCCATCGCGACCGCAATTTTCTCTGCGATGTTCTCCTGCACCGTAATCGTATCGGCCGATGTGCTGTCATAGGTTTCGGACCACAGGTGAAAACCGTCATTGGCGCGAATCAACTGCGCCGTTACGCGCAACCGCTCGCCCGACCTGCGTACGGAGCCCTCCACGATATGCCGTACTCCCAATGAGGTGGCTATTTCCTGTACCGGGATGTCCTGACCCTTGAATGAAAATGCCGATGTGCGGGCGGTTACGAGCAACTCGGGTAGCTGTGCCAGCGAGTTGAGAATTTCCTCGGTCAGGCCGTCGGCGAAATACTCGTCGTCGGGTCCGCT
>CAYTNO010000425.1:0-2374 GCA_964439125.1 uncultured Woeseiaceae bacterium
CCGATGCGATCGCCTTCACGACGACTGATGAAATCGCTGGCGACTGCCTTTGTCGCCGTCAGGCGATCCACTCGACGATTGCCGAGTTCGAAGTCCTTCTGATCCATGCTCCCCGACAGATCAACCGCGAGCATCAGGTTGCGGCCGGATACAGGTACGTCCAGTTCGTCGCCTATACGCTCCGGCCGCGCTGCCGCGAGCACCAACAGAACCCAGGCAATAGCCGCCAACCAGAAGCGCCAGTTCAACAACTGTTCGGTTTCCGAGCGATGGCTCAGCACTGAAAACGCGTCGAGCTGAGGTACGCGCAGACCGGCATCCTGCAGGCTGGCCGACTCGGACAACAGCCAGCGCGCAATGAACGGCAGTGGCAATGCCAGCAGCACCCAGGGCCAGGCAAGCGACCACATCAGTGCTGTGCTCCAACCGGCGTCGCCAGCCGCTGCCTGACGGCCGACAACAGGTCGACGAGATCCATCGCTGAGACGTCGTCGTCCGGTTTCCGGTACGGCAGCTCAAGCAGCTTGCGACCCGCCTCCGCCTGGAATCGTGGTTCGTCGAAATCGCGATCCAGCCATGCCAGCCAGGCATCACCGGTGAGGCCAGCCACCTCGCCACGTGGCGCATAAGCAAGCATGGTACGGCGCAGCAATTCGGACAGCTCGCGGCTGAATCTGATTGCATCGTGGTGCAGCTCGAAATCTGCCGTCAGTTGCTCGAGCTGTCGCAAAGCATGGCGACGAGCAGCGCCTCGCGCACGGGTTCGCATATACCATCGAAGCAGATACGCAAGACCTGCGACCGCCAGTGCGATTACAAACCACCAACCAGGTGCAAGCGGCCACCAGTTGATCGCATCCGGCAAGTGCAGGTCGCGAAGCGGAATCTGTTGCGGATCCATCAGTGTGTTCTCCGCCCGAGCGCGGCCTGCAGTGTTGTAACCGGATCGTCTTCTGTAGACATCGACATCAGGTGCACGCCATAGCGATGACAAAAGGCTTCAAGTTCGTCTGTGCGTTGCGTGAACGCGTCCCGGTAGTCTCGCCGCGCAGATTTCGCGATGGTGTCTATTGCCAGTTCGGCGTCACGTGAAACCAGGCGGTATCGCCCCGGTGGCGGCAATTTCCGTTCCAGAGGGTCATTAAGGAACACGGCGAGAACCTCGTTGTGGCGCGCCACGCTCGACAGGTAGGACTGTGCCGCGCGTGAGAAGCCCAGAAAGTCACTAAGCACCACCACAAGGCTGCCAGGCCGTGCAACACGACGCAGGGCAGACATCGCCTGGGTCAGCGCTGCTTCTGAGTCGATCTCCGGTGCCCGCTCACGATTCTCCCAGTCGGGATGGTTGACGAGCTCGTGCACAAACCTGAGCGCCGCCCGTCGGCCCAGCCGTGGTTTGAGCTCGCGGTGTGTCGTATCGCCGAAGATCAGGCCGCCGAGTCGATCGCCTCGATGATGCGCCGCCCACGACAGCAACGCTGCCGCACGACTCGCGTTAACTGATTTGAAACAGCCCCGGGTCGCGAAGTGCATACTCGCGCGCAGGTCTGCAACGACCAGGACGGGTCGTTCGCGCTCTTCCCGAAACAACTTGGTGTATGCCGTTGTGCTGCGCGCAGTTACACGCCAGTCAATGCTGCGCGGATCGTCGCCGGGTTGGTAGGGCCTAGATTCGTCGAACTCCATGCCGCGACCGCGAAAATGAGAAACATAGGCACCCGTCTGCAAGGAATTGACACGCAGCGCGTCGAGCGCGATGGCACGCGCCGGCCCGTTGAGCCGGATCAGCCCGGCCTGGCTGACGCTAACCGGCGACGCATCTTCATACATGTGGTCAAACGGGACCACTATGGAACTCCGACACCATCCAGAATACGCTCGATAATGGAATTTTCGTTAGTGCCATCGGCTTCCGCCTCGAAACTCAATACGAGCCTGTGACGCAATACGTCCGTCGCGACTGCCTGGATATCCTCCGGGCCCACGTAGTCTCGCCCGGACAACCAGGCGTGCGCACGCGCGGCACGATCAATGCCCATGCTGGCGCGCGGGCTGGCGCCGTACATGACCTGCCCTTCGAGCGACTCGTCAACGCGGCCCGGATCCCGGGTGGCAACAACGATGTTGACGATGTATTCCTCGAGTTCATCGGCGAGATGCAGTCCGAGAATGTCCTGTCGCGCCTGCATGATCGACGCCAGTGACAATAATTCCGGCGGCTGGAACGCGTCGCGTACACCGGATTTGGCCTCGTTACGGTTCAGGACAAGAATGCGGCGCTCATCTTCGATCGTCGGGTAGCCCACTTCGACGTGCAACAGGAAGCGATCAAGCTGGGCCTCGGGCAGAGGATAGGTACCTTCCTGCTCAATAG
>CAYTNO010000426.1:0-2373 GCA_964439125.1 uncultured Woeseiaceae bacterium
ATTTGGCGGACGCGTTTGTACCGTGTACCCCGGCGGGCTGCGTGTTGATGATTGAAGACTACCTCGGCGCAGACCTGTCAGGACTCGGCGCTGTCGTCGTGGGACGCTCGAATATCGTCGGCAAACCCATGGCGAGTTTGCTACTCAAAGCGAATGCAACGGTAACCGTTTGTCACAGCCGTACAAAGGATCTTGCTGGCGTTGTCAGGCAGGCCGACATTGTCATTGCCGCTGTCGGCCGCGCCAATATGATTGAGGGTAGCTGGGTCAAGCCCGGGGCAGTGGTGATCGATGTCGGAATCAATCGAATCGAGACGACTGTCGACGGAGAAACGAAGTCGCGGCTGACCGGTGATGTCGATTTCGCGTCTGTCAGCGAGGTGGCCAGGGCCGTTACTCCGGTTCCAGGCGGCGTCGGGCCCATGACAATTGTCATGCTAATGGCCAACACCCTACGTGCCGCGAAACTCTCGGTGGGCCTGGATGGCTGAAGAGGGTTTTCGTACGATCTGGCTGAACCCCGACGATCCTTCGATCGTACAGATTATCGACCAGCGTAAGCTGCCGCACGAATATTGCATCCACGACCTGACGACGTGGCAAGACGGCCTTGTGGCGATTGACGACATGTTCGTGCGCGGCGCACCGCTAATTGGAGCAACTGCTGCCTGGAGTCTTTACCTCGCTGCATTTCATGGCGATCCTGCCGGCGACGCCGTTCGCAAAGCGGCGGCAAAGCTACTCGCGTCGCGACCGACAGCTGTCAACCTGGGATGGGCCGTCGAGCGAATTCTGCGCATTGTCGATAACACTTCAAATGCCGATATCGCTCAGGCAATTCGCACCGACGCGCAGGCGATATGCGATGAAGACGTGCAGATCTGCCGCAGCATAGGTCAGCATGGCCTGACGCTGCTCGAGGCGATTTCAAAACGAAAAAGTGGTGGGACGATCAATGTGCTGACGCACTGCAATGCCGGCGCCCTGGCCACTATCAACTGGGGCACGGCGACTGCGCCGATCTATCTCGCGCATCAGCAGGGGCTTGATGTGCATGTGTGGGTAGATGAAACGCGACCACGCAACCAGGGTTCTCAACTGACAGCCTGGGAATTGGCCAGAAACGGCGTGCCACATACGCTAATCGTCGACAACGCTGGTGGACACCTTATGCAGCATGGCCAGGTCGATATCGTCATTACCGGTACCGACAGGACGACACGTTCGGGCGATGTCGCGAACAAGATCGGCACCTACCTCAAGGCCCTCGCAGCGTTTGATAACGACGTGCCTTTTTATGTTGCCCTGCCATCGACCACCATCGACTGGGCGACTCGCGACGGCGTCAGAGACATTCCCATCGAAGAACGGGACTCGACCGAAGTGTCTCACCTGTCCGGCATAGCGAATGATGCGCTGACCACAGTACGAACCGTCATGCGAACAACGCCGATCAGCAACTACGCGTTCGACGTGACGCCGGCGCGCCTGGTAAGCGGATTGATTACGGAACGCGGTATTTGTGACGCTAGCGAGGCAGGGTTGGCGAGTCTCTTCCCTGAAGAGGTCGACACTTGACGATCGACGAAGGCTATATCAAGTACGTCAGCCACTGGACGCCGGGATCCGCCACGCACATCGCGGCGGCACGGGAACTCGATGCCTGGCGCAAGCCACTGTACGAGGCCGGGCTGATCGGCCAGTACAAGGATCTCGGCATCGGCTACGGCAACATAAGCGTGCGGCGCGGCTCGTGCGACCTGTTCCTGATCAGCGGCACGCAAACCGGTCATTTGCCGGCCACCGATGAGCGACATTACTCGCTGGTCACCGATTGCGACATCCGCAACAATATTGTCAGGTGCAGTGGACCGATCCAGGCATCATCTGAAGCCATGACGCACGCGGCGATCTACGCACTGGGTGACGCGATCGGCGCAGTCGTGCACGTACACAGCGCAGAACTCTGGCAGCGCAGTCTCGGCAAGCTGCCGACCACCGATCCGGACGTTGCCTACGGCACGCCTGACATGGCCCACGAACTCGATCGACTCTACCGGATGGAGGGCTTCAAGGATGCCGGAGTCGCCGTACTTGCCGGCCATGATGAGGGACTGATCAGCTTCGGTACGACGCTCGAAGAAGCGGCCAATCGCGTGCTGTTGATTAACGAACGCGCTTGCTCGATGCATGGCGCAGGCCGATAAGCGTCAGACGCAGCGCACTGATCATGGTTAGAACTACATGCCGCTAATGTAATTTTCCAGCTGTTCGATTTCTTCTTTTTGATCGGAAATAATTGCCTGTACGAGGTCTCCAATCGAGATCATGCCAATAACCCGATTACCTTCAAGCACCGGCAGATGCCGAATA
>CAYTNO010000427.1:0-2363 GCA_964439125.1 uncultured Woeseiaceae bacterium
GCTGACGCCACTGTCGACGGTTCCCTCGGGCGACGGGCCCGCCGAGAGTGCGCGTAGTGATGGGCCCGGCGGCTCGATACTGCCATTGAGCGATGATTTCTCCGATGACAATGCCGATGGCTGGTCAACGACTGATGATTCCACACAGTTTCCGTCCGATTGGTCAGTCATAGACCAGGTATTTAATCAGTCTGCCTGGACCAATAGCTCCGGCAAGGACGTAACCGAAACTTACCATCGCGGCAGCTACGCATATTGGACCGCGACCGCTGGCCTTACCGATTACCGTTTTTCGGTGGATGTCGTACCCGATTCGGAAAGCGCTGACGATATCGGTGTGATGTTCCGCTACGTGGATTCCAGCAACTACTATCGATTCTCGCTCAATGTCCTCAACGGATTCGCCCGCCTGGAGGAGAATCTGAACGGCACGTTCATTACGCTCGCGAGCAATCACAGGGGCTATCGGCCCGGTGAAGCGCAGAATATCGTCGTCGAAGTCGAGGGCTCGCTGATGCAGGTGTTCGTCAACGGCGATCCTTTGTTCGCAGCGACCAACGCGCACCACGGCGCTGGCGGAGTCGCCTTGTATTCGCGTGACAACTCACAATTCGACAATGTCTCGCTAACGACAAATGGCTCCGAGCCGGAAATTGTAATTGCCCGACCGACCGCTCATAACGTGCTACCCAGTGAGCCGTTAGATCTCGACGTTACCGCGATTGCGCGCAACCTCCCTGCGTCAAATGGCAGCGTAAGGTTTCAATACCATGACGGCGGTTCTATAACTCTCTGTGATGTTTCCACCGAGGAGCCATCCGGTGTTTTCACCGCAGTGTGTCCCGGAATGTCGGTCGGGGACTATACGGTTGAAGCGCTGTTGCTGGACAACGGCGTTGAGATTGATCGGGATTCCAATGCGTTTGTCGCGATTGGTTCAATCGCGTCGGGGAGTCATCGCTACGATTCAATCGGCAACAGCATTACGCGTGGAGTGGCGGATAATTTCGCCTTCGACAATCTCAATCTTGTCGACCAACGCACGATAGGAACTTCTGGTTGGCCGGCGCTTTTGGGAGATCTCTTAACCAGCTCGACCGGCAGGCCAAACCTGGTCGGCAATGAGGGAATATCGGGGGACCGTGCGAACGAAACTCGTGATTTGCGTCTCTTCTCGATTATAGAACGTAACCCTGAGTCAGATCGGGCGCTGGTCATGCTCGGTACCAACGATTCCAATACCTTTAACACGACCCCGGCCGCAGAGTTGACAGCGACGATTCAGGACATCATCGATGAGCTGCATGTCAGTGGTCGCGATACCGTGTACCTCGCAATGCTGCCTCCGGCATGGGGGCGCAACAATGCCAGCGAGCCGTACAGTGATCCCCTGGATCCATCGGCCACACGCAATCAGACCATCATCGAATACAACACGGCGATTCAGTCAATGCTGCCGCAAGCAGGCGTTCGGCTGGGCCCTGACTTTTTCAGCTGTTTTCTGACGCAAACGGTCAACCGCTTCAGCCTGTTTGAGGATACCTTGCACCCGAATGCACTCGGATACGCGTTTATGGCCGCGCTGTGGAAAGATGCGATCCTTGCCGGCCCGGTCACTCCGCCGGTCGACCCGTGTCCGTCGCCGATCTATATCCTCGAGTCGCTGGACCCCTACCTGCATGGCCACAAACAAAACCTGCTGGAGCCGGGCGATGAGTACTATACGGACGAAGCATTCACGCTCACCAACATACCTGCTGAGCTGGACAACGGAATCTGGGTTCTGCAGGCGAACGCCGACAATGCCAACGCCGATACTGACTTCCTGAATTTCAATGTCGGGGCGGGGCCAGTAACGGTCTACATTGCCTACGATTCTGCCGGTAACCCACCAACTTCGTCGACGCACACATTTCTGCCGGTGACTTTATCGGACGATCTGACGGTATCTGATGCTTCAGTAGGCGCACTCAGCATCGTCCGTGCCGTCGGGGTTTCCGGTGACGTATCTGTTGGCGGCAACAAGTCGGGACTGGCCTCTGCTAACCAGCAGGGATATATAGTCGTCGTCGTTCCGTAGCAGCGCCTTTATGCCCTGTGGGTGCCATGGGCGCGATCGTGGCGGGACGCCACTCCCACGGTGGTATGGAAGAATTGCAGGAGCGGCTTCAGCCGCGAATCGGGCCTAAAGGCCCTCCAACATGCTGCAATCATCCTCGCGATCCAACAGCGCTTTGACCTCATCGGGCGGAGCCTCGTTGGAATCGTTGCCCGTATCAAAAACGACGCGCCATTTGCCGTCATCATGCAAACGCCAGACTGAATTGAACGTACCCCAGTGTTCGGTCTCGAGCCCCTGCTCA
>CAYTNO010000428.1:0-2346 GCA_964439125.1 uncultured Woeseiaceae bacterium
GATTTTTCCAGTCATAGCTGGCTGGCTCGAGATCGCCGATGCCGTTTATCCCACCGCTGATATGCACGAAACCTTCGCCATCTTCGTCTGACAACGCGGCGCCGCCGCAGACCGGTCCAGGGATGTTGTCGCAGAGCTCATCGTTGTACTCTGAGCCGGCATCGTATGCCGGTACGACGTGCTGCTTTTCCCAACGCGAAAGATGCGCGGAATCCAGTGCAACAAACGAATCGTTGGTTGGGATAAGCATGCCGACGACGCTGACGCGACCGAACCGTCTGCTGCCCGCAATCTCGACCGTAACCGACTCACCTGGCCCGAGCAGGCCTGCCGAGTTCGCTGTCGCGTAAACTTTGTCGGGCATGCCGTCCAGCAACGTCGCCATCGGCTCGATGTTGCCGCTTTCCGCGATCGTTGCCAGTTCCGTGCTGGCCGGCGTGCCTAACTCAAACAGGCTCACTGAACTCTTGTGCGTTGCCACCAGAAGCGGCGTAAACGTCTGTCCTGACGTGATATTGGTGATAGTCACCTCGTACATCTTGCTTTTGTTACCGTCGGCAAGCGCCGATGTGCTGACGAACAGCATCATCACCAGACCTAAGACTGCTTTTCTCATTTTCTTCTCCTGAAGGGGTGTTGTTGTCAGGAGAACAGTAGCCAGCGAATGTCACGTGGCTATCACCAATTGACGCAAATGCTGTGATATTTACGTGATAACTGCGGTCTATTATATATCCGGAGAGAGACTCCCCGGTGCCAAAACCGAGCTCAAGCACATGAAAACAAAAAAGATCCTGGTCGTTGAGGACGAAAAGGACATTGCCGACCTGCTGGCCCTGCATCTGCGCGACCTGGCAGATGACGTTGTGCTGGCTGCCGATGGCCATGAGGGCATGCGCCTTGCCTGTGCCAAAAAATGGGACCTGATCATCCTCGATCTACGCTTGCCGGGGCCGGACGGACTCGAGATTTGCCGAGCCGTACGCCGCAAAGATACCTATACGTCTATTCTGATGCTCACATCGAAATCATCCGAGCTGGACCGAGTGCTGGGTCTCGAGTTGGGCGCCGATGACTACATCACCAAGCCCTTTAGCGTCCTCGAGCTTATCGCCAGGGTAAAGGCGATTTTTCGCCAGGTTGCCGCCATCGAAAATGACACCCGCTTCTCATCAGACTGTGTCCGTGCCGGGCCCCTGTATATCAATGCGGCCGCCCGAGCCGTCACCGTCAACGATCGCCAGGTTGACCTGACTGCAAGAGAGTTCGACTTGTTGCTGCATTTCGCGACGCATCCCGGGCGCGTCTTTCGCCGCTCCGAATTGCTCGATCATGTCTGGGGACACGGCCACGAGGGCTACGAACACACCGTTAACTCGCACATCAATCGCCTGCGCGCCAAGATTGAGCGTGACCCGGCAGACCCCACCTGCATCGTCACGGTCTGGGGTGTTGGCTACAAGTTCGATGTAAGCAAGACGCACGAGTTGGCGAGTTGAACAGCTTATACGCAAAGTTGTCCGCAGCGATGATCGCAATCATTGTGGTTGTTGGCGGCGGCTTCGTCGTCATCTTTCAAACGACGACGACCTTATATTATGAAGAGCTGACGCAACGGCTCAATGCGCCGATCGCGATGTATGTCACAAGTCAGCAGTCGCTGATGCACTCCGACGGAAGTGTTGATTCGGCGGCGCTGGAGACGCTCGCAAACCGGGCGATGATCATCAACCCGACCGTAGAGGTCTACCTGTTGGGCACCGATGGCCAGGTACTTGCCCATGCCCTGCCGCCCGAGTCTGTGCAGCTCGACAAAGTTGCGATACAGCCGGTTAAAGATCTTATCGCCGGAGATGTCGACATGCCGTTCCGCGGGGACGACCCCCGCAATCCGGACGCGAGCAAAATTTTCTCGGCGTGGGAAGTGCAAACCGAAGGCGAGCTGCAGGGTTACCTGTACGTCATCCTCGGCGGCCAGAAGTACGATGAACTGGTTGGCACAATCCGCGGCAGCTATTCACGTGACCTGGGCATGTGGACTATCTTGACGCTATTGGTGTTGGGCGCTGCGATGGGGCTGTTGGCCTTCGCATTGCTGACCAAGCGGCTCCGCCGATTAACCACGACAGTGCAACGACTGAGTGACAGTGACTTCGAGCTGGATCTGGGCGAACACCAGTCAGGTCGCGGCAGCGATGAAATCGACCAGCTCGATCGAGCGTTCAAAGCAATGGCCGTCCGGATCAGCGAACAGGTGGAACGCCTGAAGGCAACAGACCGCTTGCGAAGAGAGTTGATATCCAATGTGTCGCACGACTTGCGAACACCGCTTGCATCCATGCAGGG
>CAYTNO010000429.1:0-2345 GCA_964439125.1 uncultured Woeseiaceae bacterium
TGCAAGCGATCGATATCGAGTTGCTGGCGCTGGCGGAGGACCACAACAAGTACCAGAAGCTCGAACAGATTTGTGCCTCACTCGAAGAGCTCGATGAACTTGGTGCGGGCCACCTGTTCTGGGACGAGGTCTCAAGCGAGCACAAGGCAACGCGTCTCGACCATGCCAGGTCGCAGATCGGCAAATACCACGAGGTGATTGTTGAGGTAGAGCATCGCCGCGAGACGCTTGTCGAAGACATTGAGCAGCGCAACGTCGAACTTGATTGCCTGCATTACGACTTGAAGGACATCGTCGAGCAGCAGGAAAACGATCGCTACGAATGGATTGTGGAACGCGACGCCATCGACGAACCCAAACACATCCAGGTCATGCCCTGGGCCAGGGGCTGCGAAGAAGACCGGCGCTTTCGGCGCTCGCTGGCCAGCGCACTGGCTGCGTGCATCGCCGTCGCACTGATGATCAGCACCATTGCGATCCCGTTTCGTGCGCAGCAGAAGGAACTGGAGCTGCCGGAGCGTGTCGCGAGGCTGGTGCGCCAGGAGCGAGAGCTGCCGCCACCACCGCCACCTGTGCAGGAGCTGGAGATCCCGGACGAAAAAATTCCGGAGCCTGAGCCCGAGCTGGTCAAGGAGTTGCCGGACGAAGCGATGCCTGTCTCGGCTGACACGCCACAGGTTGCAGACGAACCGAATACCCGCGAGCAGGTCAAGTCCAAGGGCATACTCGCATTCAAGGACAGCTTCGCCAGCCGGGCGCAGATACGACCATCGGCGCAACTCGGTCTGGACGCGCGCGTGAAAGATGCCGGTGCGGAAATAACAGGTCGGCCCGAGCGCATGATGGTCACGACCACGGCGCCAGGGTCCAGCGGCGGCATCAACCTTGCGGATTACAGCCGTGACTTCGGCGGTAATGGCGGCGATGGCGTTGCGAGTGTGCAAGTGAGCCGGGTCGCAAGTTCGATCGGCGGTGGCGACGGTCCCAACCGGCCATTGGCCGCGGGCGCTTCGGCCGGACGCACGGACGAGGAAATACAAATTGTGTTCGACCGCTACAAGTCGGCACTGTACCGACTCTACAACCGCGAGTTGCGTAACGACCCGACCTTGCGCGGGCAATTGGTGCTGAAGCTGACGATCGAGCCGGACGGCACGGTGTCCATGTGCGTGCTGCATTCGTCCTCAATGGACGCCGCCGTACTGGCCGACCAGGTCGTAACACGCGTGCGCAGCTTTGATTTCGGCGCCAAGGAAGAGATCGTCGCAGTCACGATCATTTACCCGATCGACTTCCTGCCTGCGGGCTGATTCGAGTCTACTCAACATAATCCGCATATTGGGTGATTTTCGCCCGTTTTGGTCGACATAAGTGGGCTGATAGTCCCCGATTTTTTTTCTGACTCTACCGCTGTAGCCCTTTAGTCATGCGCTATGCCGCGATCGATCCTCGAGCCGAATGCGCACGCGCGATCTGTGATCCACATCACCCAAGCCTTTTGCTGCATCAGTCATAGTGCCAGCTGGTAATGAACTAAAGGCAAAGTCACCGGCCTACAGGGAATTTTTCCAACGGTAGCGGGACTGCTCGATCGCATAGATCTGAATCGGGCCGTTCCTGACGGTGCATGGAGCGCACACGGGACATTGGCGATCACGACTGCCCAGACACAGAAACAGCCTCGCATCAGGTCGGTGACCCCGATCCTGAGCCGTTTGCTCGTCTGCACTTTGCTGCTGCTCGGCTCGGTCGCAGCGCATGCACAGGCAGCAAGCTGTCCCGCCAACCTCACGACGGCCGACTTCATTGACCATGACTTCAGTGTCAGCTTTTGCGAACTCTGCGAAATCGGCACGGTTCGCCTCGAGATAGAAAACCCGTTTCGCAACAACGACGACGCGGACTTCTCGGATATCGTCGTTACCGAAAACCTGATTGCGTCGGGCCTCACCTACGTGCCGGGCAGCACGCGCTTCTCCGCGAATAACATTGCACCGCCACCGGTCGTGCAGCCGGCTGTCAGCGGGGCAAACGGTTCGGTACTGACCTGGACGCTCAGCGACCAGTTCGTGCTGACGACACGCCCCAACAACGGCGGCGGTGGCATACGGCGCCTGTTTGTCGAATTCGACGTTCGCCGCCACAACAACGTGGGCGAAGAAGGTCTGGTCGCCGCCAATCGCAATATCGAGGCGCAGGTCGAATTCACGCCGAGCTGCGACCCTGGTTATCGCCAGGCGAGTTCGACCGGCATCGGCGCACTGCCGTTTCTCGAGCCCGAACCGCAGATCATCAAGCTGGGCCGCAACCTCGACGCGGCGCAGGGTACGGGTAGCTACTCGGAA
>CAYTNO010000430.1:0-2345 GCA_964439125.1 uncultured Woeseiaceae bacterium
AGCATCATATCAGGCGAGCGGCTGGTATCGGCCAGCAGCGGCCCTTCATTTTGACTCAATCAAATAATCCCCGCTCTTCGTAGTACTCAGGAGACGCCGTGCTTACAGTGATCTAGCTCGCTCGGTGAGTTTTATCCGCTGTTTGTTTTACGGCGGTCAGAGCGACCTGGCAGCCAGAATCCAAAGAACCGAAAACGCATTGGAGGCAATGCGAAAAAGTGGGAGGCGAGGCGGCCTTTGATGAGGCCCTCGCTTCGCCACTTCGCATGAATTGGAGCGCCAGCCCCTCGGCTGGCGCCCGTACGCACTAACGAACCAACGTACCCCTGAGCATGCCGGTCTCGGCAAGCACTGATGCAACATCGCCCACCGGTACCGCTTCGTCAAAGCTAATCGACCAGTCGCCGCTCGCGTTCCGGAAGCGCTGCGTCCCGCCCATCCAGTGACCATCGATCAGTACGAACACCTCGCCGGTCAAGTAGCGGAGGCAGATAGCACCACTGCCATTTCCGTACAGCAACGAGAGATCGCCGAAGGTCAGCACGATGTTATTCTCGACAATATCCGCGAGCTTGCCGGAATCGGCGGGACACGCCGGATCCGGTATCGGCCCCATCTCCCCTATCGGCGCCGCTACTTCGAATGCGAGGCCCGTGATGTCTGCACGGCCCAGGTTGCCCCAGGCTCTGACATGGAAGGCGCTTTTCGTGCCCACTTCGGTCTGCTCCACGTTTTGCAGCAGTGCCCCCGCGAAACGCATCCAGACCTTTCGCTCGCCCGCGTGGGCCGTGCTTGCCCCAATCAACATGGCGAGCAACAGCGCCACACCGAGTCGTCTTTTGAATGATGTCGTAGTCATTTCCTAAGCTCCTGTTTCTATTGCGCGTTGGTGAAAGCTCTTGTGCTCAAAGAATTATCTAGTCCGGTCGACGCAGAAGCCTTAGGATTAGCTTCGGATTGCCTTATTTCGCCGTTCGGAGCGCGCATGGCCGACGCCAAAATTGCAAGGATTGGGGACTGGACCTTTGATGCGAGGCTGAATCAGCTTTCGCGGGGCTCGACCATTGTCACGCTGGAGCCACTCTGCGCACGGGTACTCACCTATCTCGCCGAACGCCAGGGCGACGTCGTCAACGTGGACGAACTCGTCGATGCGCTGTGGAACCGGCGTTTCGTAGGCGACAACCCGGTCTACCGGGTCCTGGCCGAGCTGCGCCGCGCGCTCGGCGACAGCGCGAAGAACCCGAAGTACATCCAGACCATTCGCAAATCCGGCTATCGGCTGATCGCGACGGTCGAGTGGCCGGCACCCGTGGAGGCCAGCTCGACGCCGGCCACAACGCAGAAGGCACGTTTCGGATGGATTGCGATCGCGGTTGGGCTGACAGTGGCAATTGCGCTGGCGGTCTTTGTTACGACCCGGGAATCCACTCTGGTCGACGCACCCGGCAGGCCGGTCGTCGCCATCCTGCCGTTCGACGATATGTCGGAAGAAGGCGAGCTCGAGTATTTCGCCGACGGCCTGACGGAGGTGTTGACGCATGCGCTGGCTCAGCTCGACGACGTGAGCGTCATCTCGAGGAGGTCCGCGTTCGCGTTCAAGCAACGTGATCGTGACATCCGCGAGGTGGCTGAATTGCTCGGCGCCGATGCTATCGTCGAGGGCAGCGTTCAGCGGCTGGACGATCGACTCCGCATTACGGTGCAACTAATCGATTCCCGTAGTGGCACGCATCTCCGGTCCGAGCGCTACGATTTCAGCGACGGTGATCTCTTTGCCATGCAGGACGCTCTGTCGCGCGATCTCGTCGCGGCCGTCGCGCAGGCATTACCTGGCATTGCGGAGCCGCCGGTGTCGCTCCTACCAATGTTGTCTGACGTGGCGCTGGACTATCACCTGCGGGGGCTCGCCAATCTCCGGACGAGTTCTCGGGAATCGCTGGAACTGGCGGAACAGCAATTCAAGGCGGCCATTGAACTCGATGCCGGGAATATGGAGTCGCGTCATGCGCTGTCAGATACCTACAATGCCATGATGCGTCTCGGCATGATCTCCTACCGGGACATGGCGGCCCGCAAGATCGTGATCGCCAACGAGATCCTGGAGCGCGATCCTGATTCCTTGCGTGCCCTCGTCGACGTGGCCTGGCTCGATTTCGCCGAGAACTTCCCCACGGGCACCGACATTGCGCAGGGCTATTTCGAGCGAGCGCTGCAGGTGCCCATGAAGCACCCGGGCACGGCGTACGAGATTGCCTACTTCCTCCATTGGAACGACCGGCCGGAGGAGGCCATGACGGTCCTGGAGCAGGCACTCGAGCTGGATCCGCTGGCACAGGACCTGC
>CAYTNO010000431.1:0-2343 GCA_964439125.1 uncultured Woeseiaceae bacterium
GCAACACGGTTGTGCCCCACAATCGCGGTGTGCCTTGCCAGGAAGAACATTGCCCTAAGTGCAACGCAAAAATGCTGCGGGTAGGCTCTGAACACCATGAACTCTGGCTAAAGAAACACTCTTCGTGAAATCTAATTTGAAGGCCACGCTGGGTGAGTTCCTCTGCCAGCACCTCCATGAAGACGCCCAATACAGCTAGAACATAGCGAGGGACATAAATACGAATATGCCGCTATTGGCGAGAACGACGCTGTCATGCCAGGACTAAAACGGACAAACTCCGACGGCTATACCGCCGTCAGCACATTAATCCGGATGTACTGAGGCAAATGCCAGCCATCCGCCCTTTCTTCGGCTTGGTCTTCGAACCTCTGACGGAGTTCTTCGTCATGTGCTTGAAAGTAGGCTTCCCGCGCCGGATCGATAGAGGTTGAGTTTTCGCGAAAGGATTCAAAATCAGCCATGCTGACGTCCGTCGTATAAATGGTCTCATGCTCATTCCGAAATCCGACAGCAGCCGCGGATTTAATGACCTGATAGGCTTCGGCCCGAACGACGGTCTCATCACTAAAAGGCCGGCTCAGCTCAAACTGGGGACCCCGAGCCAACGGCTCGGCGATATAAAGGGTTCCGCTAATTTTGAGCGCTCTTCGTGACTCCGTCAGCGCCTGCCTTAACCGATCGATAGGGACATGGTGAAGGCTTTTGAAGAAGACGACCACATCAACGCTCTGGTCCTCGACGGGTAGCTCATCGGCTGCTCCCTCCACATAAATTTCACTTCCAATTTTCTCGGCAGCACGGGCTTTCCCAAGCTGGCGCTCGCCCGGGTCGATGCCAATGACGGTCGCGCCCATTTCCGTCATGGCTCGGGTGAAGCGCCCGTCACCACATCCCACATCCAGCACGTGTTTACCCGACAGGTCAAGATAGAAACTGATGACCTCTCCATGAGTCCGTAACGGGGCATTCGAAATGTCAATTTCAGTCATTACTGTCTAACTACGGCTAATGCTAGTCGACGACGGTCAACTCATCGACCAAATGTTCCGCTCCGTACACTTTGTCGAGTGCCTCGAGCATTATCGCCGGATGAACGGCAACTGACCGATTTAGTTCACTGTCAAACCAGTAGGCGCCGGAGATCGAATGAATGTTACCGTCAAAGATCAGGCCCACTAACTTGCCGTCCTTGTCGATAACCGGGCTGCCCGAGTTACCACCAATAATATCGGCGGTCCCGACGAAGTTGAACTTTGTGTCGGCGGCCAGTATGTCTTTGGTATCGCCCCAGCTTGCCGGAAGACGAAATGGTTCTTGCCCGGTGACCCTCGGAAAAAGCTCTGCGACCGTCGTCCACGGGCGCACCTCGGTCCCCTTTTCATTCCAGCCCTCATGGGCGCCATATGTGACGCGTAGCGTGAACGTCGCATCAGGGTATTCATCGGTGCCGCTAATTGCGAAACGTGCTTTGGCAATCTTCTCATAGGCCGAATCGGATGGTGCCTCAACCTCATCTTCATATCGCTTGCGCAGCGCTCGGGCCTTGTCGTCTACCTGGAGTGCGAGCTGGATCATCCGATCCTTCGAGGTTTGCAAGCTCTCCCAGTCGGAATCCCACAGCCTGGCGCGTACCGCCGGGTCGGTCAGGCTGGTGCCTAAGACAAGTTCATCGGCCAGCGCCGCAGGCGACTTAGACCCGAGAATCTCGTGCACAAGCGGCGAGTCAGGTCCCAGGAACTCCCTCATCTTATCCAACGAGAACGATAGCTGCAGGATCTCGATTTCCGGATGGATCGGCCGGTTGGCCAAAGTAACCTGCTTCCTGCGAGGCATTTCCGATTCCGTGTAGCCCTTTAGTCTTTCCTGATTGGGCTTGTCGCGCTCGACCGCTGCCCGCACCAGCGAGCGAGCGTATTCGAATAGCCTACTATTGAATGCCGCGCCGCCCTCGATGAAGTAGTAGTCATCTCGGAAGCCCAGGTAAGTCTCATTCGCATGCTCTATCTCGTCCCAGGCAGAACCAACCTCTGCGGCAAGCTTTGGATCCGCCGCGACCGCCGACTTCAGCTTTCGTTCGTCGGCCATCTTCCGCGCTAACATCTCGTCGTTGTGCAACGCGTCCAGTCGCTTGCGTTGGACCTTGATTCCGTTCTCTACCCGCTGGAGCGGCTCCTGCGTGGTCCTGTACGCCTCGTTACCCGTGGTCGCATGCTGAATGTAGCGGCCTCGCAGTTCAACGTTACGTAGCAACCAATGCGGAATCGTAATGTCACGCAAGAACTTCAGATCCGCCACCGTCAGCAGCCGCTGCGTCGATCCTGGCCGGCCGGCAACGAACAT
>CAYTNO010000432.1:0-2343 GCA_964439125.1 uncultured Woeseiaceae bacterium
GCTCGCTGAAAACTGATGCTGTTTCGGCGTTCGAGTGCGGCAGAAGCAAGGCAAGAACAGACCTTGCTGTTTCGAGAGCGACGGCATCGGCAGAATGATCAACTCCCGAAATCGTGTTGAACCGTTCGGAGAACAGAGCGATAACAGCCAGGTTTCTGCTGGCGACCGGGACCTCACTGTCGTCGATATTCAAAACGCCATTTCGTTTGAGACCGTCGAGGTACAATTGCATAACTGCCGTCAGGCCCTTTGCAAATCCACCAAGCGTGCGGCCGACCTTCGGGTACTTGCCCAATAGCGTTTCCATATCTCGCAACAGAAAACGATAGCCGGCTGTCACCTCCAGTAGCAGATGCAGGAAAACCCAGAAATCAACAATCGAAATTTTGTCTGTCGACGGTGGCTCAAGAACGCGTCGTACATCGGCCTGAAACTCTGCAAGTAGCGCATCGATAATTTCCGACTTCCTGCGGAAATGATAATGAAGATTGCCGGGGCTGATATCCAGTTCATCAGCGATTGCGTTGGTTGTCGTATTCGGCTCGCCGTGTTCATTGAACAGGAGCAGGCTCGTTACAAGCACACGCGTTCGCGTATCTCGCTTAGGTGGTGTATTGGGCATAGGGGCAGCACAGCGACTATGCAGGCAGCTTAATGTCCAAAGGGATAACGATCAAGCGGCGGATTACACGTACAACTGACCGCCATCCTGCTAACATTTGTCACGTGAGGCCACCCATTGAATAAATCGACCACCAAGCCAAAACTAGGTGTCGCACTGGGCTCTGGTGCCTCGCGCGGCTGGTCGCACATCGGCGTGATCAAGGCGCTTTTGCGAGAAGGTATAGAGCCTGATGTTGTTTGCGGAACATCGGTCGGCGCCATCATTGGCGGTTCATACGTGGCCGGCAATCTGGAAAAACTCGAACAATGGGTTCTCAGTTCAACCCGAACCGACGTGCTGCGTTTTTTTGATATCAATCTCTCACAATCCGGATTCGTCGATACGGAGCGGTTGAGCTGGTTTTTGCACAACTATGTGGCTGCCGAGGATCAGCGCATAGAGGACATGCCGAAGAAATACGCAGCGGTGTCCACGAATCTCGATACCGGGCGGGAAGTTTGGCTCACAGAAGGACGGCTCGCAGATGCAGTTCGAGCTTCGATGGCATTGCCGGGCCTGTTCCCCGCGATCCGCCATGACGAGCGGTGGCTGGTGGATGGAGGCCTCGTCAATCCTGTTCCGGTGTCCGTCTGCCGTGCGCTGGGGGCGGATGTCGTGATCGCCGTTAACCTGAATTCAGGCATCATCGGCAAAACCAATGATGAAACGCCGGAAGCGACTCCCACGGACGATCGGGGTATTTTTAGCAGCATCAGACAACAGGCGAGGGAGTATTCGAGTTCCATCTTTCCGAATCATGATGATAGAGATGAGGCTCCCGGCTTGTTCCACGCCATTGCCAATTCCGTCAATATTTTCCAGGACAGGATCACACGAAGCCGACTGGCCGGCGACCCGGCGGATGTGCTGCTCTCACCTAAGCTGGCCCATATTGGCATGTTGGAGTTTCACCGCGCCGCCGAAGCGATCAAGGAGGGTGAGGGCTGTGTGCAGAAGTCCATGCCTGAGATTCGTAGCTTTATGGGCGAGCGCTAATCGTTCGCTCTATATTAGCGAATTCATTAAAACCATTATTCAAGTAAAAACAAAAGGTTGTGACTGATACCTCATGTACCACGTTGCAATTCGTGCGCATCGGCAACAGATGTTTCCGGCTTGACCAGGTAGTGCGCGATAGCCGGTAGCAGCAGGAGCGCGCCGAGCATGTTCCAAAGGAACATGAACGTCAGCATCAGGCCCATATCGGCCTGGAATTTTATCGGTGAGAATATCCATGTACCCACGCCGATCGCTAGTGTCAGACCAGTAAACGCAACAGCAACACCCGTTGTTTGCAGCGTTTTCAGATATGCCGTGTAGAGCGACAATCCACGCCTCAGATAGCTCTGCAACTTACTGTAGATATAGATGCCATAGTCGACACCTATACCGACGCCCAGGGCGATTACAGGCAGCGTCGCGACCTTTACGCCGATGCCCAGCTGAGCCATGAGGGCCTGACCGAGAACTGAGGTCAGCGCCAGCGGCAGGATGATGCAGACCACAGCACGCCATGAACGGAATGTCAGAAAAACGAGGAAACTGACGACCCCGTATACCAGTGCCAGCATTTGGTATTGTGCCTTGCCGATCACGATATTGGTTACAGACTCAATGCCCGCATTGCCGGCGGCGAGTGCGAATTTGATGTAACCCGTGTCGCCTGCGGCGAGAGTGAA
>CAYTNO010000433.1:0-2334 GCA_964439125.1 uncultured Woeseiaceae bacterium
CCTGGGCAGCCAGATGATTCGTGACATCAACTGACCGGCGTCGCGGGTCATTTCCTGGGTGTCGCTGAGATGTGTTGGTTTTCTTGCGGTATTTGTGAGCATCATGCTGCGCGTCCCGTCCTTGGGGGTAAGCCAACAGCATACGGTTTGCGACGGCGCATCGCCGTGATTGTTCTCACAGTCTCAAGAAATTGACGTCGCTAGCTGTCGCGTTTGGGACGTTCTTCGTAGCGGAAATCGGCCGTGCCTATCGTCACGGTATCGCCGTTCGAAAGGAAGTGCTCAGTGATACGTGACGAATTGACGAACACACCGTTCTTACTTCCCCAGTCGATTACGCGTGTCTTGTCGCCATCGGTAACAATGACGGCATGACGCCTGCTCACGAAGGACGCCTTCAACTGGATATCGTTTTGCTCGGTGCGACCAATTGTGAGGCGGTCTTTGAACAGTGGGAAACGCAATTCCTGTCCCTCGACAGAACCGATGAGTACCCGGGTCACACGATCGCGTTCGGTTACGATCGGCTCATCGATGTGTTCGGAGACGCGATCATCGATTTCATGAATAACGTCTTTGATTTCACCGAGTGATTCGACTTGCTGGGTTTTCCTGGCCAATTCCCCAAGAAGGTAGTTAACGGCTTCGCTTTTCGTTTCGAGTTTACTTTCCAGATCGTCATTCAATTGACGCAAATCGCGATTTTCTCGATCGAGTTGTTCGAGATTGGATTGGCTTGATTCTTCGGACTTGTTCAGCATCTGCTCGAGATCATCGCGATAGCCGCGCGTTTTGACAAGATCGGACGCCAGTTGCTCGGTGACCAATTCATGCTGCGCGACAGTTTCCTGCGCATCACCAAGCTCGAACCGGATCATTCGTATTTCTTTAGCATGGGCGCCTTCGATTTGTTCGATCGCCACGCGGAGTTCTGCGGTGGTGCCGGTTTCAGACTCAATGGACTGCTCGAGCTCGCCGATCTTGTGATTTGCCTTGGCTAGTTCGGCTTCAAGGCGATCATGATTGTTAACAGCGTGACTGGTAATTTCAGTGCGTTCCTGCAATTGCTGTCGTAACTCGTCTGCATAATATTCCGTCCGCTCGATCTGCGTACGTAGCTCACGTATGAGAATGCGGTTGCTTGCAAGTTGCCCGGCTTGTGCCTCTGGGAATGTGTGCTCGTTGCTGGGTATTTCCTCTGTGCCTTCATCTGCAGATTTCGCGATATTGTCAATCGACGCCTGCAGCTTTTTGTATTCGCTATTGCGATCGCGGATCTCCGACTTTAGTGCTTTGATGGACTGATCGCGCTTTTTCAGCAATTGGCTCTTACTGGCGAGCTTCGTTCGGATTGCTTCAAGATCGGAATTTTGCCGGTTGGTTATTTCCTCGCGCGCTTTGTACTCGGTTTCGAGCCCTTTCAATTGTAGACACAGCTGTTCTATGTCGAACTGCAGTCGGCCAATGGTCTCCGATCGTGCTTGCAATTCGGACTTAAGTTCAATGGTCGCCGCACTGCTATCGGTGTCGGCTTCTTTCTGAAAACCATCGGTCGATGCAGCAACTTCCGACTGATCGCTGCTGGGTTCTGGCAATAGTTGTCTGAGCGAAAGGGTTTCCAGTTCCGCCGTTGGGTCATCATCATTGATGACTAATTCGTTCATGTTGTTTTTATCATTAGCCATACGGGGATACTACCACGCATACGAATGCTCACAACGACGCGTATGCGCCATTCCCCATTACGTAAAATCGCGAACAACGCCGCTACTAGTCGCAGGGGACAGTACGTCCGTCCGCCCACTGGCGCAGGGCTTCAATCTGCTCATGCATCACGACCGAGAGTGGCCTGGTCAGTTCGATTTCATCGAGTACGTGCTGCGTGGCGAGCGTTTCCTTCTTGCTGTGTGCGGCATAAAACGCAGCAACGACGGCTTGCTCAATTTCAGCACCGGAAAACCCCCGTGTTGCCATGGCAAGCGCCTCAACGTCGAATTTGCTTAGATCTTGTTGGCGGCGGGTCAAATGAATGGCCACGATCGACGCGCGAATGTTTCTATCAGGCAGGTCGACAAAAAATATTTCGTCGAATCGTCCTTTGCGCACAAGTTCAGGCGGCAAAGCTGTAATGTCATTGGCAGTCGCCACTACGAACACGTGGCTCTTTTTCTCCGCAAGCCAGGTTAGGAATGTCCCCAATACACGTTGGGTGGTTCCGGTTTCCCCGCCGCGACCGGCAATACCTTTTTCGATTTCGTCTATCCACAAGACGCACGGTGTCATGACGTCCGCAGTTGACAATGACTCTCTGAGCTTGCGCTCGGTTTCGCCGTG
>CAYTNO010000434.1:0-2315 GCA_964439125.1 uncultured Woeseiaceae bacterium
CATGCTGAACACGCGAATACGCTTGGCGGTGGACTGCTGGCGAAACCCCCGGGCAACGCCGAGGCGCATCGCCTCGCCACGGGCGAAACGAATAGCGCTGGCGACTTCGGTCGCCGCGAGATCCAGTTTCGCGATATCGCCAGAAGAGTTGGTTGGTATAGCGACGGTCGCCAGGAGTCCCACGATAATGACGACCACAAGCAACTCGAGGAGTGTGTAACCTCGCTGCAATGTCGCGCGCATCAGTTCGACTCAGCGAGGCTGCCTGTTCCTCCGATCGGATCAGCATCGGAAAAGTCCTGCCGCAATTCTTCGTCAATGCCGGTGGCACGTTGCTGCAGTTGGCGATCGAGCTTCTCGATTTCCGCCTGCGGTTCAGTGTTCCATGGCCCGTTGATTTCACTCACGACCCGCGGCGTGATGACGACGATGGTCTCTGTGTTGGCCGAGGTCACTTCACGATTGGAAAACAAAGCTCTGATGCCCGGTATCCGGCCCAGAATCGGCACACCTTTCCGGGATTCGCTGAGTGTTTGTTTGATCAGCCCACCAATGAATACCGATTGTCCACTGGCGACCAGCAAACGCGTCGTTACTTCCGTTGTTGCCTGCGACGGTATGCCATTGGCGTCCACGACTCCGGTGCTCACTTCCGGGTGGATGTCCATCATGACGCGACCTTCGCTGTCGACATGCGCGGTAACGCGGAGAATTACGCCGGACTCCAGGAACTCTACGCTCTCAGTCGTTACCTGATTGATCGTTGTCGTTACCTTGTATCCTCTCCGGTCGCCGACGACGACTGACGCTTCCTGATTCTCCAGTGCCAGCAAATTTGGTGTCGACAAAGTGCGAATACGACCGTCTTGCTCGAGCGCGCTCAACATCGCGGTCAAATTGAGGTTCGCGATCTCAAAGAACAGGCCAGCGGACCCGGATGAACCGGCACCTTCCAGCCCGCGAGTGCCGACAGTTGTTGTGCCGTCGGCGTCTGTATGGGAGTTGCTCCAATCGATGCCGTACGCATCTTCCGAGTTAAGCGTTATTTCCAGAATCTTGGCCTCAATGAGAATCTGCTTCGGCTGTTGATCAATTTCACTCACCAGCGTTGCGATTTGGCGGAGAGATGACGGCGTATCCTCCACCATCAAAATTTTGCTCTCAATCAGCGTCCTCAATTCGCCGTACTCGGACAGATATGGCCTCAGCATCTCCTGAAGCTGCGCCGGGTCGGTATATTGAATGTGAAAAGTCTGAACCTGGGTGAGGTCACTTGCCGCGTAATCACCGACCTCATCGCGCTCGACGATAAAGTACGTCCCGTTTCTGCGTTCGGCGGCGTAGCCGGCGGCGCTGGAGATGGAACGAATCGCCTCGCTCAACGGCACGTCGTAGAGGCTGAAGGACACTTCGCCGCCGACACCTTCAGACAGCAGAATGTTCACACGCTCAGCGCGAGACAGCATTTCCATGACTTCAGCGAGTTCAGTGTCACGTATCACCATTGAAATCAGCGGCTCATCCGTTTGCGCATTCGCCGCAACGGTTGTCAGGCCGAATAGCAAAACGAGGCTCGTCAGCCATCCCGACACGCGACGTATTCGGTTTCGCTCACTCATCTGCCCTTCACCCGTTCCGGTTCGTAAAGAGAAAAAACGATTTTCTCGCCTTTCCTGTCGAATGTAGCCGTGCCTTCCGCGACCTCGAGCAATCGATAACCGCTTGTGCTCTCACCGATTTGCAAAATCACTCCGCCGAAATCGACTATCGATTTTGGACCGGCAACGAGAACTGCCCGTAATTCGGTGTCGCTTTCCATTGTCGGAACTTCGTTTACGTTTACTACATTGGCGACCAATTCTTCTGCTGCCGGTCGCGCAAACGGATTTCGTAGCAACTCCACCTGCGGCTCTGCTGCTTCCGCAGTTGCGGTTGCAAAAGTGCTCATCGCGGCGACTACAAGCATTGCGTTTTGGAGTGCAGCCGTCATCTCAAAGCCCTGTAGGTCGCCATATCCAGTTTCACCGATAGCCGCGGGCTTCCTGATGCATCGTTCATCGGATTCATTTCATATTGTTTGATCAGAACGAAACCCAATTCATTACTGACGTCCTGTAACCACTTGTACATATCGAAGTAATCGCCGGCGAGGTTCACACGGAACAGGATTTCGTGAAACGACTCGATCGTGGCGCCGGCAGACGGCTCAACACCGACAAGCTGCACATTGTTCTGCCACGACAACTTCTGTAGTTTTCCTATTACATGGGCTTCGACCTGTTTCTCTGGCAGGCTGGCCATGTCGCCATGCAGGC
>CAYTNO010000435.1:0-2315 GCA_964439125.1 uncultured Woeseiaceae bacterium
AGGCAACTATTCGCCGACCGTGCCAAATAGCTGAATGCTCAAGAATACGACAAAAATCGCTGTATTGCGGATTCCAATGCGGTCTAGTACCGTTGCGGCGCCATTCTATTGCTGACAGAAGATATCAATGAACTACTGCTCTGAGTGCGGCCAAACCGTGTCCCGAAAAACGCCGGTGGGTGATACCCACTCACGCTGGGTATGCGATGCCTGCAACACCGTTCACTATCAGAACCCGTTGGTTGTCGTTGGCTGTGTACCGGAACGCGACGGCAAAATCCTGCTGTGCAAGCGTGCCATCGAGCCGCGCTACGGCTATTGGACAGTGCCCGCAGGGTTCATGGAGCTCAATGAGTCAACGGCAACGGGCGCGGCGCGGGAGACGCTCGAAGAGGCTTGTGCAGAAGTCGAGATCGGACATCTGTTCGCTGTCGTCGACGTTGTCGACGCCGGACAGGTACACCTTTTCTATACGGCCCGCTTATTGGGGGACTTCGCTGCAGGCGACGAGAGTCTCGAAGTTGCGCTATTCAGCAAAGACGAAATTCCGTGGGACGATATCGCGTTTCACAGCGGCCGCTATGCGTTGAAAAAGTATTTTGAGGATAACGGCCAGAACAACGGCGCTCACGTTCACGAGCTGCGTCGCTCGCGTTCCTAGACCGCTATCGGGCAGCGTTTTGCGCAAGACGGGCCGCGAGTTGGTCCGGCGGCACATAGCCACCGATTAACGTACCGTCATCAAGGACGATTGCGGGCGTGCCATTGAGGCCAACATCCCTGCCAATGACGTAGTGATCCTGCACGATGCTCGAATTACATTTTGATGACTCAAATTCACGATCGAGTTTTGCCAGCGTCAATGCATCAGCGCGGTCATTTGCACACCACACTTGTTCTGCCGTATTCCAGGACTTCGAGGCCGGGCCATTGCGCGGATACAGCAGGTAGCGAATCTCGATGCCGTGCGCCATATACTCTTCGATCTGGCTGTGTAGCCGGCGACAGTAAGTGCAGTCGACGTCGGTAAAAACAGCGACCGAGTACTTAACCTCAGACGGTGTGAACTTGATAACTTCATCATCGGATACAGTTGCCATGAGCTCACGGCGCGCTTCCGTACGACTTGCTTCGCTAAGGTTGACCTGGCTCTCAAGATCGATCAGGTCACCTTGTAACAGGTAACGACCGTCGCCAGAGATATAGGCAGTGACGGCGCCTTTCTGAATGGTGTACCAACCGTCGACGGGGCTCGCCTTAACATTCGCCGGCGAGATCATGTCGAACATCTCATCCACTTTCTCGCGTACCAGCTCGAGCTGCGCATCGTCTTCGGCAACAGCGGGTACAGCCGCGAATATCACCGCGACTGCAGCCAGGAATGGGATCAATAGAGTTGGGTGCTTGCGAATCATCAATGGTGTTCCTGAATAGCTAAGTGTGCGTCATGGGATAGACAGCCTTGAACCGCTGCGGTTCCACGACTTGGCAAGTGTAGCAAAGCTATCCGCGTGGGTGATGTTCGCCGTGCAGGTCTTTCAGACGCTCGCGCGCAACATGCGTGTAGATCTGAGTCGTCGAGAGATCGCTATGCCCCAGCAGGAGCTGAACAACACGCAGGTCTGCGCCTCGATTCAGCAAATGCGTCGCAAAGGCATGTCGCAAACTATGCGGCGACATCTTCTGGCGGACGCCGGATTTTTCAGCGTAACGCTTGATGATGTGCCAGAAAGCCTGGCGCGTCATGCGATCGCCGCGACGTGTCGGGAACAGGTAGTCCGTTTGCCGCTCCAGCAGAATCTCCATACGCGGCCCGTCAATAAATTCTTTGAGCCAACGCTGCGATTCATCACCCAGCGGAATCAGTCGCTCTCGATCACCTTTGCCGATGATGCGCAGAACGCCCTGGTTGAAATTGACTTGTGACTGCTTGAGATTGATCAGCTCGGAAACACGCAGCCCGGTGGCATACAGCAACTCGAGCATCGCACGGTCGCGATGACCGAGCGGCTCGTCAGTATTCGGTGCGTTGAGTAAGGACTCAACTTCGTCCTCGCTAAGCGTCTTCGGCAAGGATCGGCCGATACGCGGCATTTCAATATCAGCGGTCGGGTCTGTGTCACGCATACCTTCGCGCATGATGTAGCGGAAGAAGCGGCGGAAACTGGACAGCTGGCGCGCAGTAGAACGGGGTTTGGCTCCACCCTCCACACGGCCGGCGATAAAAGCCAGGAGATCTGCTTTGTCGGCTTTTTCGATGGTCTTCTCGTTCTCGGCAAGACCGCGACCCAATGTCATCAGGTCGGCACGATAGG
>CAYTNO010000436.1:0-2300 GCA_964439125.1 uncultured Woeseiaceae bacterium
CATATGAGCTCATTAAAGCGATCAAGATAAAGGAGCCGCCCTGACAACCTGCTCGAGGATGGTCTCCTCTTCGCCCGGTTTCATCCCGGTAAGCCAGATTTCGGGACTGTGATGCAGCCGCTCCAGGTCTTTTGTCAGCGTGCTTGGGCAGTAGTGGCCAGAGTCGGCGGCAAGCTTTGCCATTTCGTCAGGGAATGAAACTTCGATGACCAATACGCGGAGATCGTCACACGCATTTAATACCGGCCACAGAGTCTCGTTGGTTTTCGTATCACCGCTGACGGCGAAAGCACCGCCCGAATTTTGTACCGTGTAGCCGAGTGTCGGCACCGTATGCATGACGTCCACCGCGTAGAAATCGCGCTGACCGATGGTCACTGTGTCGCCCGGGCCGCACACGTTGTAGCGCAACATTGGGTTGTGGGCCGACGGCAGCTTCGAAAAATCCGGCCAAATGACGCCATTGAACAAATGATCCTGCAGCGCCCGCAGCGTTTCCTCGCGCGCATATACATTAAGCGGTTCTTTGAAATTCTCGTCAAAAACCCGATCTGCGAGCATCGGAAGACCTGCCACGTGATCGAGATGCGCATGTGTCAGGAAAACGTGGCGGATAGAGTCCATATCCTCGAGCGCAAGATCGCCGATGCCGGTACCGGCATCTATCAGGACATCATTGTCGACCAGCATGGCCGTCGTACGCGATCCCGCGCCGATGCCACCACTGCAACCTAGGATCTGAATACGCATAGTGTTGGGGTTCTAATGGACTTCGCTGTGTGGGATGATTCCCTCAGCAAAACGTTAGGTTATCAACCGGCGGGTTTCTGTGTCTCAAATCACAATTCTTTTGCTGTACCTGTTGGCAGCCGTTGCCTTCGCAATGTCTCGCCTGCCTCGCTTTGGCGAGTGGGCACAGTCCTCGATCGTCGCTGCTTTCGCATTTGGCGTCGCAGGCATAGTTGCGCATGGAATATTCCTGAACGCCACAATCTATCCTGACAGCGGGCTGATCCTGTCAATTAGTAGCACGATGTCACTCGTAGGCTTGCAACTCGCGTTGATCGCCCTGCTGGGAGCGATAGAACCGACCTTGCGCGGAATGGCGGCCGGATTGCTTTTGCTGGCGGCTATCGTAACCATTCCATTGGGCACTCAAGCCGCCACTGCAGTCAGTTCTGACCTGACCTGGCAAGTTCAGGCGCACATTCTTATTTCAATTTTCGCGTATGGACTGTTGGCGGTCGGAGCGATCGTCGCTGTTTATGCCTTGATTCAGGACAAGCGCCTGAGAAGCGGAAAATTGACCGCAGGTAATCACCTGTTCGCCCCGCTGGAAACCACCGAAAAACTACTTTTTGGTGTCGCGTCAGCTGGATTTGCCGGACTGTTGCTGTCCGTTGTGTCAGGCTTTACGTTTATCGAAGACCTGTTTGCCCAGCACCTGGCGCACAAGACGGCCCTATCCCTTCTCGCTTTATTGATGTTCGGCATTCTCGTCGCCGGGCGACAGTTCGCGGGCTGGCGCGGGAAGCGTGCTGTCTACTTGTACCTGCTGGGCTTTGTCACCCTTTGCCTCGCCTATTTCGGCAGCCGTTTCATTCTCGAAGAGATTCTGGGGCGTAGCTGGAGCTAGCGCCAGATTATTCAAGCTGCGACGCATTTTCTTGACAGTCCGCAGACGTCCTGCTGAAGTGGGACTGTAGTAATTATCCAGGAGGTCCTCTTTCTTTGGGCGATGACGTTCCAGTAGCATACCTAATAGGATTGCTTGTCACATTGTTGGTGCTTTCCGCGTTTTTCTCGGGCTCGGAAACGGCACTGATGAGCTTGAACCGCTACCAGTTGCGCCACAAAGCTCGCCAGGGTCACCGCGGCGCCAAACTCGCTGAACAACTTCTGCAGCGCCCCGATCGTCTGATCGGCCTGATCCTGCTTGGAAATAACCTGGTCAATTTCTCGGCCGCCTCACTCGTCGCATTAATCGCGCTGAAGATTGGCGGACAGCCAGCGGTTGCAGTGGGTACATTGATCCTGACACTCGTCGTGCTCATATTCTCCGAAGCCGCGCCAAAGACACTTGCCGCATTGCATCCCGAGCGCATCGCTTTTCCGGCCGCAGTCATTTACTACCCCCTGCTCAAATTGACTTACCCGATAGTCTGGCTTACGAATGTTGCTTCCAATGGTGTGCTGTTTCTATTGGGCGTGCGCAGTAGCGATATTCGTTCGAATGCGCTTACGCGCGAGGAATTGCGAACGGTGGTTCATGAAGCCGGTGGCCGTATTTCAGGCCGCTA
>CAYTNO010000437.1:0-2289 GCA_964439125.1 uncultured Woeseiaceae bacterium
CATTTAGAGGTGAACGGGTAAAGAGCCCTGCAGAGCTATCAATTGCCAACTTTTTCAGCGATCTCGTCCTGAATGCCAAAGATATCGTCAAGCGTTCGATCGTAGCTTGAAGACCAGACATGAAAACCATCAGCGGCTCGAATGAGCTGTGCTGTTATTCGAACCCGGTCACCCACCCGCTGCACGCTGCCTTCCAGAACGTGGGCAACGCCAAGCGCCTGGGCGATGTCCTGAATGCTCCTATTCTGATCCTTGAACGCGAAACTCGACGTCCGCGCGGCAACCTTCAAGTCGGGAACCTGAGCGAGCATGTGCAACAGAGTTTCCGTAAGGCCGTCAGAGAAGTACTCGTTATCCTTATCATCCGACATATTGACGAACGGCAGGACGGCAACGGATGCGTTGCTCGCAGTGACGACCGGCGGCTCATCAACTGCCGTTCTCGCGCTAAAAAAGCCGAAAAACACCACCACGAGGATGACGCCTACGATAGTGACGTAATCCAGTTTCCTGCCAGTCTTGCCAGTAACGGAATCACTACGATCGATTTCGTGCTCACGTTTGATGCCGTCCGGCGTCAACTCGAAGACCCATGACAGTACGACGGCCGGGATGAAGCCGAACGCAAACGTCAGGATTACCGCCCGCGCCGCCCAGTTCGGGGCGCCGAGAGTCGGCAAGAGGGTGGTTAGGACCTCCGTTAGCAGCCAGCCGACGACCAGGTAGGCCGCCGCTACGCGGAAAACATTTCGGCGTCGGAGTTCAGTAATCAGGGGCATTCAATGCGCTCTGCGTTGTTCGGTCAATATAAAGAGATTGTACGTTACTTTGATGCACGACCAGCGCCAAAGGTTTCATCTAAATAACGCCCAAATCGATAAATTTGCCGCCTGGCCCATCAATTTGTTGCAGTTTTATTGCACTGCATCAAACGAACGATTTGATCAGCGAAAGCATGCTTTCTCGTTGCTGTTCGTCGGGCAGTCGACCGAAGCCAGCACCCAGATTATCCAGCGCGTGCTTTGGATTCGCAGTTTCAGTCAATACGCAGGTGACCGCTGGATGCGAAAGGATGAACTTGAGGGAAAATTGCGCCCAGCTGTCGCAATCGAAATCTGCGGCCCAACCTGGCAATTCGCGACCACGAACGATGCCGAAGTAGTCGCCATTGATAAATGGCCTGTTGATCGTTACGGCGACGCCTTTGTCCATTGCCATCGGCAGTATGCGATCCGCGGCCTCTGTTTCGAGCAGCGAGTAGTTGACCTGTAGAAGATCGACGGTGCCCGTTTCCATCAGCCCCATCATCGCGCTGTAGTGTTTACTGCTGTGCCTGGCGACGCCGATATGCCGCGTCAAGCCATCCTCCTTCCAGCCCTTCATGACATCCCAGTTCGGCACGGCATTTTCGGGAAAGGCGTGCATCAGATCGAGGGACTTTTTGCCGGTTATCTCAAGTAATCGTGCCGCATCAGCTCGAGATCCCACATCATCTGCCGCCGAGAAATAGCTGCCGAGAAAGACGTTGTCCTGTAAGCCCTTCTCACGAACGATGTCTGCCACAACAAAACGACCCGAGCCCATTACATCGATGTATCGGGAACCATGATCCTGAAATGGGCTGATCACGTTCCAGGAGGCTTCACGATCTCCAGACCGGAACGCAGCCGACATGCCGATACCGATAATTGGCAGTGCTTCGCCACTGGCAGGGATTAACCGCGTCGGCAGCAGACGCTGCTCAGCAAGGAGAGTTGCCGGCGCAACCGCTACGAGTGATGCAGCAGTGGCCGCATTCAGAAACCTTCTTCGACTAAGCATATGAGCTCCTCTTTTAACTCGCCCGATCGTACTGATTTCTCATCATTTCTGCTATGTTGAGCCCCGAATTCGGTCAAAGCAGGATATGTAACGAATGTTCGAATACGGAGAGATTGGCTCGGCCGTGATCATGGCGGTCACTATCGGAACTAGCCTGCTCGGCTTGTACGGCTCGCCAAAGATCATCGACAAGTGCCTTTTTCGGCCGTACTTATTTCTGCGCAAGAAACAGTACGACACGATTTACATGAGCGGCTTCGTGCATGCGGATATCCCGCACTTGCTGTTCAATATGTTCACGTTTTATTTCTTCGCGTTTCCGCTGGAAAGTCACCTCGGTACCATCCCTTTTCTTGTTTTATACGTTGCGGGTTTGCTGGGCAGCCACTCCTGCTCATACTTCAAACACAAGGATAATCCGGAATACGCTTCGCTGGGAGCGTCCGGCGCAATATCTGCGGTGCTGTA
>CAYTNO010000438.1:0-2284 GCA_964439125.1 uncultured Woeseiaceae bacterium
ATGATCCGGGTCAGTCTGAACTTCGATATGCAGTTCGTTGTTGCGAAACAGGTAAGAGTGCCGACTACCCGAATCGGTGTAGCCGACGAACTTATCGGCCTCGTGAAACCCGCCGCTACTGCCGTCATCCATTGTCGCGATGCACTTTTTCTTGTCAGATGAAGCATCAATCGAATAGGCGCTCACATTAGCGTGGCTGCCTGACTCGAGCGGAATGGTGCGATCGAGAAAGTCGCTGGCGTAGCTGATAACCGCGGCACCGCGTTTCGGGTTATACGACGAGCCGGGTTCCTGGCCGCCATCTTTCGAAATCACGTCGGTGCCGTACAGCGCATCGTAGAGGCTACCCCAACGCGCATTGGCGGCATTCAGCGCAAAACGTGCGTTGCTGACAGGCACGACAAGTTGTGGCCCGGCTGTAGTCGCTATCTCCCGATCAACACCGGAGGTCGCTATTTGAAACGGCGTGCCGGGCTCTTTGAGATAGCCAATCTCCCTGAGAAACCCGACGTATTCCTCGTGGTCCCAGCGCTGGCCACTCCTCGCCTTGTGCCACTCGTCGATTTGCGCCTGGAGTTTGTCCCGAGTCGCCAGCAGCGCCCGATTTGTCGGCGTCAGCTCGTCGATCAGTGATTCCAGACCTTGCCAAAACGTGCTCGATTCGATTCCGATGGCCGGCAGTAATTCGTCTTCGACGAAACGAAACAACACCGAGTCAACGAGCAGTGTGCCCACTGACTCGCGGCCAAAGGAAATATCGTTGCTATTACTGGTTGGATTCATCGCTTTTCCAGGCTTGCCACTCCGCGTGAGCATACATGCCTCTGTGCCGGCAGGCACGACTCACGGGCGATGATCCTGATCGACTAGCCTGGCGCGGCGCTGGTCAACCCGTGTGCGTCGAGAATGGCTTCGCGCTGCATCGGTGCGCGGCGACCGATACGGCGGGCAAGAATCTGCCCCCAGTGGGGAACCACAAGCTGACTTCCATCTCGAGCGATGAACTTGCGAGCGGCGTGATTATGCAGTGGAGCGTCATTCGCGCCAACCATCAGAAACAGCCAATTGATGACTCCGAATACGTGTCCGGCTTGAACGTTGCCGACGCGGTTGCGGACGTCTGTTTGTATCTCTATGCGCCGGCGGCCGCTGCAAAACAGGAAGCTGCGCTTGACGTCCCGACCGGACCAGGCAAGAAACTGCCGTGAATCTTTTAGCCGCACTGTTCGCCCATCGGCCAACTTTGCAAAACACTCGGCGTAGCGCATAGGGATGTCGACTGAGTACTCAACGACTTCCGCATGGCTCGCCCCATTGAGAGGAATTGCACGATCCAGGAAAGCCGCTCTTCTGTTTTCACGTGGTGCACGTTTGAAAATTGAAAATCCCATCGGTAAGTCCCCGTTTCGGCCTATGCAGCCGATGATTCGCTATGTTCAATAAACTGTTCTTCCTCGGTGCTGCCAGCAAGCGCTGTCGTGGATGACAGCCCATCCATGATCGTGTTCTGAACCGCATCGAAATAGCCGGCACCAACGAACGACTGGTGCTTGGCTGCCCGAAAACCGTATTGCTCGTCGGCAAACTCTTTTTCCTGCAGCTTGGAGTAGGCGAACATGCCTTCTTCCTTGTAGGCGCGGCTGAGATTGAACATGCTCGAGTTCAGTGCGTGCCATCCGGCCAACGTAATGAACTGGTATTTGTAACCCATCGCACCCAGCTCCTCGCGGAAGGTCTTCATCGTGGCGTCATCAAGGTTCGCCTTCCAGTTAAACGACGGCGAACAGTTGTAAGCCAGAAGTTGGTCCGGATACTCGGCGTGAATCGCTTCAGCATAACGCCGCGCCTGATCGAGATCGGGCTTGGACGTCTCGCACCAGATCAGGTCGGCGTACGGCGCGTAAGCCAGCCCGCGGGCGATTGCCTGGTCCATCCCGGCATTTGTGCAGAAGAATCCCTCCGGCGTGCGCTCGCCTGTAATGAACGGTTGGTCGCGCTCGTCCGCATCCGATGTAATCAGGTTCGCGGCATCAGCATCCGTCCGCGCAAGAAGAACTGTCGGTACGCCGCAGACGTCCGCCGCGAGCCGCGCGGCCGTCAACTTCGCGACGGCTTCCTGCGTCGGCACGAGGACTTTGCCGCCCATGTGGCCGCATTTCTTCGCCGAAGACAGCTGATCCTCGAAATGCACGCCCGCAGCGCCGGCGCGAATCATGCTCTTCATCAATTCGAAGGCATTGAGGTTGCCGCCGAAACCAGCCTCGGCATCCGCGATAATCGGCGG